>JBIPNU010000100.1:0-7159 GCA_044370615.1 Burkholderiales bacterium | reverse complement strand
TCGCTCGCTCCCGGGGGCTTCGATCCCGCGCAGTGGGGGCGTCGGCCGTTCCGGGCGCCGCACCACACCGCGTCGGCGGTCGCGCTGGTGGGCGGGGGCGCGCTGCCGCGGCCAGGGGAGGTCTCGCTCGCGCAGAACGGCGTGCTGTTCCTCGACGAACTGCCCGAGTTCGATCGCCGCGTGCTGGAAGTCCTGCGCGAGCCTCTGGAGACCGGGCGTATCGTGGTCTCGCGGGCGGCGCGCCAGGCCGACTTCCCGGCCCGCTTTCAGCTCGTCGCCGCGATGAACCCCTGCCCGTGCGGCTGGGCGGGCGATCCCTCCGGCCGCTGTCGCTGCGGACCGGCGAGCGTCGCCCGCTACCAGCGCCGGGTCTCCGGGCCGCTGCTCGACCGCATCGACCTCGCGATCGAGGTGCCGGCGGTGGAGCCGGCCGCGCTCGCCCACGCGCGCCCGGGGGAGACCAGCGCGGTGGTGCGTGCCCGCGTCGAGATCGCCCGCGCCGTGCAGCAGGCGCGCCAGTCGCGGCCGAACGCCGCCCTCGACCCCGCGGGCACGGAGCGGCATTGCGCGCTCGCCCGCGCGCCGCTGGCCTTGCTCGAGCAGGCCGCCGTACGCCTCGGGCTGTCCGCGCGCGCGTTCGGGCGCATCCGGCGGGTGGCGCGAACCCTGGCCGATCTCGCGGGCGAGTCCGCGATCGCCGCGGCCCACGTCGCCGAGGCGATCCAGCTGCGCCGCTTCGACCCCGGCCGCGCGACCGACTGAGCAACCGTCTCTTCCGTCAAGCGGAAACGAGTCTGAGTGACCGTGTCCGGTGCCCTGAGAGGGCGGGGTGATCGCGAGCGTTCAGGGGGTCGCGAGCCATGGCATCGACGGGGTGATCAGCTTGCGCAGCCGCCTCCGCTCTCGCGCAGGCACGATGGCCGACTGGCGCCGCGCGGTGGCACGCGCGGCGGCGCGGCAGCGGTGAGTTGTCAGGACGCGCGGCGACCCGGGCGTCGGGTCTGCGACCCGGCCACGGAGCCGCCCACCGTGCCCGGCAGCCGCGCGAACGGACCGTGGCGTACCGGCCCGAGCGAGTGGACCGGGCCGGTGCGGGTAGCCTCTCGCCCGGCGCGCCGCGGGCTGCGCCTCGAGGCCTGCCGAGTACGGCGTCGCGGCCGCCGCGGCGGATGAGGTAGTCTGGCCGCATCGCCGGCGCGCGCGCGCCGGATGCCGTCACTGTTCAGGAAGGAACCCCCATGAGCGCATCGCCGCGCGTCGAAGGCCTCGTTCACGAGCGGGTCGACCCCGCCCGCCCGGACTTCCGTGTCCGCTTCGTGAATCCTCCCGCGTTATGGGCGGCGCCGCGCATCACCCAGGTGGTGGACGTGCGCGATGCGCGGATGATCCATCTCTCCGGGCAGACACCCACCACGGCCGACTATCGCGTGGTCGACGGCGGTTTTCGTGAACAGCTGCACCGGGTGTTCGACAACATCGAGGCCGCGCTGGCATCGGTGGGCGCGGGGCTCGCCGATATCGTGAAGACGACGACCTACATCACCGATCCGGCCCATCGTGACGCGATGCGCGAGGTGCGCGTCGCGCGCCTCGGCCACCTGCCCGCGTATCCGGCGAACACCGCGCTGGTGGTGGCGAGCCTGATCGAACCGGGCTTCCTGGTCGAGGTGGACGTGGTGGCGGCGGTTCCCGCCGGCCGCGACTGACCTGGCGGCGCGCGTGTCCGCCGGGCGCACGCGACGCAACGATCCGCTGCTCGCATGGTTGCTGGCGGGACTCGCCACGATCGGGCCCTTCTCGATCGACACCTACCTGCCGTCGTTTCCGTCGATCGGCCGCGAGTTCGCAGCCGATCCGCTGGTGGTGCAGCAGACGCTGTCGCTGTATCTCGCGAGCTTCGGGGTGATGACGCTGTTCCACGGCGCGCTGTCCGACGCGTTCGGCCGGCGTCCGGTGATCCTCGCCTGCCTTGCGGTGTTCGCGGTCGCCTCGGCCGGCTGCGCGCTCGCCCCGAGCATCGAGGCCCTGCTCGCCTGCCGGGTGCTGCAGGGCATGTCCGCCGGTGCCGGGATGGTGGTGGGACGGGCGATCATCCGCGACACCTTCGACGGCGCGCAGGCGCAGCGGCTGATGTCGCAGGTGACGATGATCTTCAGCCTCGCCCCGGCGATCGCCCCGGTGGTTGGCGGCTTTCTCGATGCGACGACGGGCTGGCGCGGCACCTTCGTGTTCCTGGTGGGCTTCGCGCTGCTGCTGGGCGCCGGCTGCGCGGTTAGGCTGCCCGAGACGCTGCCGCCGGCCGATCGCCAGCCGTTTCGCGCCGGACCGCTTGCCCGCGGCTACGCCAGCGTGTTCGGCCACCCCCGCTTCGCGCTGCTGGCGCTGGCGGTCGCGCTCAACTTCGCCGGCTTCTTCATCTACGTGGTGTCCGCGCCGGCGGTGGTCTACGACCACCTCGGACTCGGCGCCACCGAGTTCGCCTGGCTGTTCGTGCCCGGCATCACCGGCGTGCTGATCGGCGCGTGGACCTCCGGGCGACTCGCCGGCCGCGTGAGTCCGCAGCGTACCGTGGCGATCGCCTATGCCGTGATGGCGGCGGCGGCGGCAGGCGGGGTGCTGTTCCACGCGCTGCACCCGCCGGCCTTGCCGTGGACCGTGCTCTTCATGCTGGTCTATGCAGCCGGCATGTCGCTCGCGATGCCCAGCATGACCCTGCTCGCGCTCGACCTCTTCCCGCGACGCCGCGGCACGGCCGCCTCGGTGCAGGGGTTCACCCAGTCGATGGGCAACACGCTGCTGGCAGGGGTGGTCTCGCCGCTGGTGGCCGGCTCGCAGCTGGCGCTGGCCCTGACCGGCGCGGCCTGCCTGACGGCGGGGCTCGCCTGCTGGTGGCTCGCGCAGCGCGTGCGGTCGCCCGCGGGCGAGGGCTGACCGCGGTCGGGGCAGCGCAGTCAGGCGGACCTCCTCCGGTTGCCCGCGACTCGCGTGCTAGCATCCACGGCTTTTTGTCACGCACGCCGCCGGGCTTCCTCGCCCCTCCCCGCGGCGATGGCCCCCCGGACACCCGCCCGCCCGATGACGAGCCCGAACGCCGCCCCCGCCCCGCACGCCCCCGTCGACCGAATCGAGGCCACGCTGCGCGCGCTGCTTGCCCGCCGCATCCTGATCCTCGATGGCGCGATGGGCACGATGATCCAGCGCTATCGGCTGGGCGAGGCCGACTACCGCGGCGAGCGCTTCGCCGCGTTCGGACACGACGTGAAGGGCAACAACGAGCTGCTGGTGCTCACCCGCCCGGACGTGATCTCCGCGATCCACGATCAGTACCTCGCCGCGGGCTCGGACATCATCGAGACCAACACCTTCGGCGCCACCCGCGTCGCCCAGGCCGACTACCACATGGAAGACCTGGTGCGGGAGATGAACCTCGAGGCGGCGCGGCTCGCCCGCGAGGCCTGCGCGCGCCACTCCACGCCCGAGCGGCCCCGTTTCGCGGCGGGTGCCTTCGGGCCCACGCCCAAGACCGCGTCGATCTCGCCCGACGTCAACGACCCGGGCGCGCGCAACGTCACCTTCGACGAGCTGGTCGAGGCTTATCTCGAGCAGGCCCGCGCACTGGCCGAGGGCGGGGTGGACCTGTTCCTGGTCGAGACCGTGTTCGACACGCTCAACGCGAAGGCGGCGCTGTTCGCGATCGATCAGTTCTTCGAGGAGAGCGGCCGGCGGTTGCCCCTGATGATCTCGGGCACGGTCACCGATGCCTCGGGGCGCATCCTGTCGGGGCAGACGGTCGAGGCGTTCTGGAACTCGGTGCGCCACGTGCGCCCGCTCACCATCGGCCTGAACTGCGCGCTGGGCGCGACCCTGATGCGGCCCTACGTCGAGGAACTCTCGCGACTGTGCGACACGCACATCTGCGTGTACCCGAACGCGGGCCTGCCCAACCCGATGAGCGACACCGGCTTCGACGAGACGCCGGACATCACCTCCGCGTTGTTGCTCGAGTTCGCGCGGGCCGGTTTCGTCAACGTGGCAGGGGGCTGCTGCGGCACCACGCCCGAGCACATCGCTGCCATTGCAGCGGCGCTGGCGGACGCCACCCCGCGCGAGGTGCCCGCGATCGAGCCGAAGCTCCGGCTGTCGGGCCTGGAAGCCTTCAACGTCGGCGATCAGTCGCTTTTCGTCAACGTCGGCGAGCGCACCAACGTCACCGGCTCGCGCGCCTTCGCCCGGATGATCCTCAATGGCCAGTACGACGAGGCGCTGGCCGTCGCGCGCCAGCAGGTCGAGAACGGCGCGCAGGTCATCGACATCAACATGGACGAGGCGATGCTCGACTCGAAGTCGGCCATGGTCAGGTTCCTGAACCTGGTGGCCTCCGAGCCCGACATCGCCCGCGTGCCGATCATGATCGACTCCTCGAAGTGGGAGGTGATCGAGGCTGGCCTCAAGTGCGTGCAGGGCAAGGCGATCGTCAACTCGATCAGCCTCAAGGAAGGCGAGGAAGCCTTCGTCCGCCAGGCGCGGCTGTGCCGGCGCTACGGGGCAGCGGTGATCGTCATGGCCTTCGACGAGCAGGGCCAGGCCGACACCTGCGCGCGCAAGATCGAGATCTGCACCCGCGCCTACCGCGTGCTGGTCGACCAGGTCGGCTTCCCGGCCGAGGACATCATCTTCGACCCGAACATCTTCGCGATCGCCACCGGCATCGAGGAGCACGACAACTACGGCGTGGACTTCATCGAGGCCACGCGCTGGATCCGTGCGAACCTGCCGCACGCCAAGGTCTCGGGCTGGGTATCGAACGTGAGATTCAGCTTCCGCGGCAACGACCCCGCGCGCGAGGCGATCCATACCGTCTTCCTGTATCACGCGATCCGTGCCGGCATGACGATGGGCATCGTCAATGCAGGGATGGTCGGCGTCTACGACGAGCTCGACGCCGAGTTGCGCGAGCGCGTCGAGGATGTCGTGCTCAACCGCCGCGCGGACGCCACCGAGCGGATGATCGAATTCGCCGCCACCCTCAAGGCCGGTGGCGCGCGCCAGGAGCAGAGCCTGGCGTGGCGCGAGGCCCCGGTCGAGAAGCGACTCGAGCACGCGCTGGTTCATGGCATCACGCAGTGGATCGTCGAGGACACCGAAGCCTGCAGGGCGGCGATCGCGGAGCGGGGCGGACGGCCGATCGAGGTGATCGAGGGCCCGCTCATGTCGGGCATGAACGTCGTCGGCGACCTCTTCGGCGAGGGCAAGATGTTCCTGCCGCAGGTGGTGAAGTCCGCCCGCGTGATGAAGCAGGCGGTCGCGCACCTGGTGCCGTTCATCGAGGCGGAGAAGGCGGCGCTGGGCGACGTGAAGGCCAAGGGCCGGATCGTCATCGCCACGGTCAAGGGCGACGTGCACGACATCGGCAAGAACATCGTGTCGGTGGTGCTCCAGTGCAACAACTACGAGGTCGTGAACATGGGCGTGATGGTCCCGTGCCAGCAGATCCTCGATCGCGCCCGCGAGGAGGGCGCCGACATCATCGGGCTGTCGGGGCTGATCACCCCCTCGCTCGAGGAGATGGCGCATGTCGCGCGCGAGATGCAGCGCCAGGGTTTCACCCAGCCGCTGCTCATCGGCGGGGCGACCACCTCGCGCACGCACACCGCAGTGAAGATCGCGCCGGGCTATGCCAACGGGCCGGTGGTGTGGGTGCCGGACGCCTCGCGCAGCGTGTCGGTGTGCTCGAACCTGCTCGCCGAGGACGAGCAGGCGCGTCGCCGCTACCTCGACGAACTCGGCGCCGACTACGCGAAGATCCGCGAGCAGCATGCGGGCCGCCGCGGCCCCGAACTGATTCCGCTGGCGCAGGCCCGCGCCAACGCGCAGGCCATCGACTGGCAGGCCGCTACGCCGCCGCGCCCGGCGTTCATCGGCCTGCGCCAGCTGCGCAACTACGACCTCGCGGAGCTGGCCGCGCACATCGACTGGGGTCCTTTCTTCCAGACCTGGGACCTTGCCGGTCCGTACCCCGCGATCCTCGAGGATGCGGTGGTGGGCGAGGCGGCCCGGGGGGTGTATGCGGAGGGGCAGGCGATGCTGCGCCGGCTGATCGACGGGCGCTGGCTGACCGCCAGCGCGGTGTTCGGTCTGTTCCCCGCGAACTCGGTGGGCGACGACATCGAGATCTATGCGGACGATCGACGCGACCGCGTGCTGATGACCTGGCACGCGCTGCGCCAGCAGAACCGCAAGCCGACCGGTGGCGCCAACCAGTGCCTGGCCGACTTCGTCGCGCCCCGCGCGAGCGGGGTGGCCGACTACATCGGCGCCTTCGCGGTCACCGCCGGGCTCGACATGGACCGGCGTCTGGCCGAGTTCGAGCGCCGGGGCGACGACTACGGCGCGATCATGTTCAAGGCGCTGGCCGATCGGCTCGCCGAGGCCTTCGCCGAACTGCTGCACAAGCGGGTACGACGCGAGTTCTGGGGGTATGCGAAGGACGAGTCGCTGGACCTGGACGCGATGATCGCGGAGCGCTACCGGGGCATCCGGCCGGCGCCGGGCTATCCGGCCTGCCCCGACCATACCGAAAAGCCGGCGCTGTTCGAACTCCTGCGCGCGCCCGAGGTGGGCATCACGCTCACCGAGAGCCACGCGATGATGCCGGCCTCGTCGGTGAGCGGCTTCTACCTCGCGCATCCGGAGTCCCGCTACTTCGCGGTGGGCAAGCTCGGTCGCGACCAGGTCGAGGACTACGCGCGGCGCAAGGGTATTTCGCTGGCCGAGGCCGAGCGCTGGCTCGCGCCCAACCTCGGCTACGAGCCAACGATGGTGAAGGCGGCCTGAGGGCACCGGTCGAGCCGATGGCCTGCCCCGGCCCCGGGTCGTCCGCGGGCGAACGGGGCGCGAGCAGGCAGGTGTAGCCGACCGCGACCGCAGACCGGTCCCGATACCGGGGGTGATGTCGCGGCAGGATCAAGGGGCGGGATCGAGGGACCCCCGGGCGCGCGCGCGCAGGGGCGCGCTGTCGGCGGAACGGATCCAGGCCACAGGCACGGGAGTGCCGTCCCCGTGGACGGCCAGCCGGTGGCGAGGGGCTGATCCCGGACCCATGAGGCGAATACGCGGCACGTCGCCAGGCGAGCCGCGACCCCTAGGCTCGCGAGGATGG
>JBIPNU010000115.1:0-6770 GCA_044370615.1 Burkholderiales bacterium | reverse complement strand
GCGACAGCGGCGGCGGGTGCCGTGACCGACAGCCCGAAGGCATCGGCCAGCTGCTCGTAGGACCGGCGCCGGGTGGCGTAGTCGCCCGTGATCGTGAGCACCATCAGCTCGTCGGCCGCGAACCCGGTGGCCATCTCGAGCAGCCGCTCGCGCAGGCTTTCGGGAGTGCCGAGGAGGGTGCGCGCGCGGTTGCGCTCGACCACCGCGCGCTCGAGCGGGCTGTAGCGATAGGCTTCAGCGTCCGCCTGGGTGGGCACAGGCAGGTTGATGCCCTTCTCCTGGCGCAGCCGACGCAGGTCGATCGCGGCGGCCAGGCGCTCGGCCTGGGCGTCGGTGTCGCCGCAGACGCAGAACACGGTCAGCATCGAATACGGGCCACGTTCGCGGGCGGATGGTTGCCAGTGGTCGCGATAGGCCCGCATCACGCCCTCGCCGCCATCGCCGCTGATGAAATGCGCGAACGAGAACCGCAGTCCGAGGTGCGCGGCGAGCGCACCGCTGTAGCCGGAGGAGCCCAGCAGCCATACCTCGGGCGCGCCCTCTCCCGCCGGCTGGGCGAGCACGCGGGCGTAGGGGTGGTCGGCGGGCAGCGCTGCGTCGAGGAAGCCCACGAGGTCGACGACCTGCTGCGGAAACTCCTCGGCCGTCGGGTAGCGCCCCCCGCCCACCGCGTGCGCGGTGCGCTGGTCGCTGCCCGGCGCCCGGCCGATCCCCAGGTCGATGCGTCCCGGAAACAGCGTCTCGAGCATGCGGAACTGTTCGGCCACCTTCAACGCGCTGTAGTAGGGAAGGAGCACGCCACCGGTGCCGACCCGGATGCGGCGCGTCGCGGCAGCGACTCGTCCCAGCAGGATTTCCGGGCAGGGGTCGGCCAGCGCGCGCGTCGAGTGATGCTCGGCGAGCCAGTAGCGGTGGTAGCCCATCTGCTCGCAGGCCTGGGCGAGCGCCACCGTCTCGGCGATGGCCTGCGCCGGCGAGTGCCCGTCGATGATCGGAGACTGGTCGAGGACCGAGAGTTTCATGCCCGCATTCTAGCGGCGGCGCGCGCGGTCGGCGAGATCGCCGCGGATCGCACCGCTGCCGTCGGCGCACCGCGCGGCGGGCCGGCGGCTGCGCCCCGGCACCCGGGCCGGCTGCTACTGCTGGCCCAGGTAGATGTACATCGCGCGATTGCCGTCGCGGGCGGCCCCGTAGGCCACGTAGAACGGACCCAGCGGGGTGTCGATCGCGAGGAACACGCTGCCCGAGACCAGCGAGCCCCGCGGCGAGGCGGCGAACAGCGGGTCGCGTACCTCGCCCAGTTCGAGGGAGGCGCCGAGGTAGCTGCCTTCGAACAGGCCGCGGCGGACCCACTGGTTGAGGTAGGTGAGCCGCCCGTAGGCGAGCGATTGCCCGAGCAGCTGGTTGGGGGCGTAGCCCGACTGCCGGTGAAAGCCGCCCCACTGCACGAGATCGTAGGAGGGCAGCGGCCGGTCGCCCAGGGCCCCCGCCACCCGCGCCGCCGCCTGGAGCGTGTGGGCGCCCCAGGACCGCGCGCCGAGCACGTCCGCGTCGTAGCGCTGGTAGAGGTCGCTCGCGCCCAGCGAGGCGCTGGACCCGTAGAGTTGCGCGACCGCACGGTAGCCCGAACGGGGGAAGCGGGCGCTGTCCAGGCGGTCGATCGCCGCGCGGCCGACGAAGCCGGCCTCGTCGAAGGTCTGGCGGGTGCGCCCGAAGAGCACCGGGCCGGTGTCGAGCTCGATCACGTTGCGCCCGAACCGCACGCCGGCGCGCAGCTCTCCGAACTGCTCGACCTGGGCGCCGAGGTCCACGCCGACGCGTGCGACCGACTGCTGGTACTGGCCGGTGCGGACCTGGCCCTCGTACACCGGGATCGGTCGCCGGAACATCTCGAGCCGCGGCGCCACGAACACCGACTGATTCACCGCCAGCGGCTGGTAGAACTCGGAGACGAGCCGACTCTCGCGCCCGACCTGGAGGTCGTTGCGCCACTCCGCGCCCAGCGCATTCATCCAGGTGCGACGGTGGCTCGCCAGCAGCGAGAAGTAGGCCTCGCCGCCCAGTTCGCTCGCGAGGCTCAGGCCCAGCCGCAGGTAGTCGGGCCCCCAGCCCTTCTCGGGCGCGCGCACCGAGAGCACCTGCCGGCCCGATTCCTCCAGCAGCGTGTAGCTCACGTGCTCGAAGTCGCCCCGGCCGTAGATGCGGCGCAGGTCGGCGTCGAGGACCGCCGGGTCGATCGGCTGCCCGACGCGGGTCTGCATGCTGCCCACGACCACCGCCGGGTTGACGCGCTGCAGGCCGGGCACCCGGATGTCGTCGACCACGCGGGTCGGCGCCTCGCGCGTCCTCAGTCGCGCGAGCTGCCAGCGCTGGTAGTCCGCCGGCTCGAGCGCCAGCGCGGACAGTCGGCTCGCGCTCGCCTGCGTCGCCGCCTCTCCGAGGGGCACCGCCTTCGGCATGTCGTTGAAGTTCGCCGAGGACAGGTCGCCCAGCGCGGGCTCGATCAGGATGTCGTGGGCACCCAGCTGCGCGATCGAGGCGCGCACGTTGCTGGCCGTGAGCAGCCCGACCACCTGCACGCTCACCGCGACCAGCGAGTCGATCTGCTCGCGCCTGAGCAGCGGCGTGCCGACGTTGACCGCGATCACCACCTCCGCGCCCATCGCCCGTGCTTCCTCGACCGGGAGGTTGCGCACCAGCCCGCCGTCCACGAGCAGCCGCCCGTCGATCTCGATCGGCGCGATCGCGCCGGGCACCGCCATGCTCGCGCGCATCGCCGAGGCGAGGTTGCCCCCGCGCAGCAGCACGGCGTCGCCGGTCTCCACGTCGGTGGCCATCGCCTGGAACGGAATCGGCAGCCGCGAGAAGTCGGTCTCGCCGGACACGGTCAGCAGCCGGCGCAGCACCGCCTCGAGCGCCACGCCCGAGACCGCGCCACGGGGCGCCTGGAGGCGCCCGCGGCGGAAGCCGAACTCCGGCCCGATGAAGGGCAGGTAGTCGTCCGCCTTGCGCCGCAGGGGCAGGTCGACGCGGGCCGGACGATCGTCGAGCAGCGTCGCCGTGTCCAGCTGGGGCAGCAGCGTCTCGAGTTCGGCGACCGACGTGCCCGACGCATAGGCCGCGCCCACGATCGCGCCCATGCTGGTGCCGGTGATGACGTCGACCGGGATGCGCATGCGCTCGAGCGCCCTGAGCACGCCCAGGTGGGCGGCGCCCCGGGCACCGCCCCCCGACAGCACCAGCCCGATGCGGGGCCTCCGGGACGGCTCGCCAGTGGCCGGTTCCGGCGAGGTGCCCGGGGCGGTCGCCGCGGCGGCGACCCGCGCTGCCGCGGTGCGCGCTGCGGGGTCGCCCGGAGCGGCCGGGGACCCGCGGGTCGGCGCATCCCCGGGGCCGCTCGCCTGCGCCATGCGGGCCTCGCCGACCGTGCCCATCGCGAGCGCCAGTACAAGCGCCGATGCCAGACCTCTCGCGCGCACCCGCGCCCGCGCGGTCCGGGGTCGCCTCGCGGCCGGGATGTCTCGAGCCTGCGTCATCGATCCCCCTTCCAGCGTTCGATCGCGCGTCGCTCGCGCTTGGTCGGACGACCGGCGCGCTCTCCCCAGCCCGCCGCCTGGCGCGCCGCCGCCTCGGCCTCGCGCCGCGCGCGACCCTCGGGCGTCTCCTCGTACAGCCCGCGCGCCATCTCGGCCCCGCCCCGCCGCTCGAGCACGCCCAGCACGCGCACGGTCCACGCCTGCCCGCCCGCGCGCACCTCGACCGTATCCCCGGCCGTGACCTCGCGCGAGGGGCGTGCGCGCTCGCCGTTCACCCTGACATGCCCGGCGACCACCGCCGACTGCGCGAGGGTGCGCGTGCGAAAGAAGCGCGCGACGTGCAGCCAGCGGTCCACTCGCAGCGCAGCGCTCATATCGGCCGCTGCCGGGTCGTCGCACGGCGCAGTTTCGCGCGCACCCACTGCGCGAAGCGGTGGCAGTCGAACTCCTGCGGCACGTACACGCCGTGCGCGAACCCGCGCGCGGCGAGACCCCGCTGCTGCCACTCGCAGTTGCGCGCATCCTGGGCATTGGTCGTGCGCCAGAGCGCCACGTAGTGCTCGAGATCGAAGGCCGGATGCGCGAGCGCGGCGGGCTCGAACAGCCAGTCGTAGACGATGCGCACCCGGCCGGGGCCGACCGGAAACATCAGGTGCGCGTTCACGTAGTCGGGATGCAGGTTGAGGAACAGGTTGGGCGGCAGCAGCGCGGGCTGGTAGGGCAGGCGCCGCTGGGTCTCGTCGAGGCCGCGAAACGGCGGGACGCGGGAGCGACCGTCCGGGGTGAGCGTCTGGGTCCCGGGCCGGAACGGCGGCGTGGCCTCCGCCAGCGCCCTCCCGGCGCGGTCACGACGCAGGCCCCACGCGCCGCCCTCGCGATAGGCCGGCACCAGGCGGCAGAGTTCCGGATGCACCGGGGGACAGTGGAAGCACTCGCAGAAGTTCTCGCACACGAGCTTCCAGTCGGCAGCGACCTCGACCTCCAGCCGGTGGCCGATCACCAGAGACTCCAGGCCATAGGCGGCGAAGCGGTCCGGCATCCAGCCGAGGCATTCGCGCAGCGGCGGCACCGACCCCACGCCCAGGTGCACGAACACGAATCCTCCCCAGGTGTCCGCGTGCACCGGGAGCAGTCCGAGCCGACCCGGATCGAAATCCGGCGTGGGAATGCGCCGCGGCGTCGTCTGCAGCCGGCCGTCCAGGCCGTAGCTCCAGGCGTGGTACGGACAGGTGATGCGGCCGGCGCGCAGCCGTCCCGCCGCCTCGGTACAGAGGATCGATCCGCGATGGCGGCAGGTGTTGTGGAACGCGCGGACCCCGCCGGTCTCGTCGCGCAGGATCAGCAGCGACTGCCCGCCGAGGTCCACCACCCGGTAGGCGCAGGCCGCGGGCAGTTCGTCCACGCGAGCCACCGCGATCCAGCTCGCGAACCAGACCCGCTCGATCTCCCGGCGATGCTGCTCGGCATCGCGGTACCAGCGCGCCGGCAGGCCCGCGACGAGACGGTCGAGCGGCTCGCGGGCCGGTCCCCCCGCCCTTCGCGCGCCCGCCTCGGGCCGCACGGTCGAGCCGGTTCGCGGGCGAGCGGCGGCCGACGCGCCTGCAGCCGTGCCGCGCACCGGCGCGCGACGCGCGGTCGCGCGCGTCGCGCCCGGGCTCGCGCCTGTCCTGTCGCCGGTCGGTGTCCGTGTCGCCATGGCGCGGAGTCTATCGCCGCTCGCCGCGGCGACGGAGGTTCCCCCGGGCGTCGCGAGCGCGCTATAGTTTCCGCATGGACAAGACGCCACCGCCCACCCCTGCCCCTGCCCCCACCGCCTCGAAGCCGCCCACCGGCCGGTGCGGGTACCACGACATCGGCGGCCTCACCGCCGGGACGATCGACCCCTCCGAGGAACCGATCGAGTTCTGGCACAAGCAGAACGAGGCGATTCGCGGCCTGCTCGGCGATCCGCTGCGGCGGATGGTGTCGGTCGACGAAGTCCGTCGCGCGTTCGAGTCCTTCGGCGAGGACAAGTACAACCGGCTGTCCTTCTACGAGCGCCGGATCGAGGCGCTGCTCGACGTGCTGGTCGAGAAGGGCCTGATCGACCGCGACACCTTCCTGCGCCGGGTCGAGGCCGAACTCGCCGCGCGCGCTGCCGTCGCGCCAGCCGGTCGCGAATGAACCCGCTCGCGCCAGCCCCCGCCCCGGTCTGCGGCGAACCGCGCTTCTCGCCGGGCGACCGGGTGCGCGTGCTCGACCTTCCCCGCGCCGGGCATGTGCGCACGCCGCACTACATCCGGCACAAGGTCGGGACCGTGGTCGAGTACACCGGCCTGTTCCTGAGCCCCGAGGATCTCGCCTACGGACGCTGCAGCGGGCCCGCGGTCAACGGCTACCGGCTGGTGTTCGACCAGGCCCACCTGTGGGGCGACTATCGCGGCGCGGCCCGCGACCGGCTGTTCATCGAAGTCTACGAACACTGGCTGGAGAGGGCCTGACGCCATGCCGCATGACGCGCCCCACGGGCACCCGCACGACCACGACCCCGCGCACGACCCGCACGCGCCCGCCGCCGACCTCGGCGATGCGCGCTCCCGCTGGTACGAGGTCGCCTCCGACGTGATGCGCGACATGCTGGTCGAGCGGCGCGTGTTCACCGCGCGCGAGGTGAGCCGGCAGATCGAACTCATGGAGAGCAAGTCGATCCAGCTCGGCGGCCGCCTGATCGCGCGCGCGTGGACCGATCCTGCCTTCCGCGCCCGCCTGCTCGAGGACGGCAAGGCCGCGGCTGCCACGATCGGCATCCCGATGACCGAGGCGGCGCTCAAGGTGGTCGAGGACACCCCGACGGTGCACAACGTCATCGTGTGCACGCTGTGCTCCTGTTACCCGCGCTCGCTGCTCGGACAGCCGCCCGCGTGGTACCGCAACAAGGCCTACCGCTCGCGCGTGGTGCGCGAGCCACGCCAGGTGCTCGCCGAGTTCGGCACCCGGGTGCCCGAGGACGTCGAGATCCACGTGCACGACTCCAATGCCGACCTCCGCTTCATCGTGTTGCCGAGGCGCCCGGCCGGCACCGACGACCTCGACGAGGCCGCTCTCGCGGCGCTGGTCACCCGCGACAGCCTGATCGGCGTCGCGCCCCCGCGGCAACCGGCCGCCGCAGGCGCCTCCGGCGCCTGATGCCGCCGCGCGGGCCGCCCGGGCCCGCGCGTGGCACGGCTCTTGCGAGCGGGCGAAGCCTGGCTCGCG
>JBIPNU010000099.1:0-7173 GCA_044370615.1 Burkholderiales bacterium | reverse complement strand
AGCGCCGAGATGTCCGTGCCCCGTTCACGCAGCAGCGGTGCGCCGACCAGACCCGCGACCGGCTTGCGCGTCACGATCGTGACCGAGTGGATCGTGCCTTCGCGCGCGGCGCAGACCGCGTCGAGCCCGAGCAGTGCACCGGTCGGGACGATGATCTGTCCGCCGTTCCCACGGGCGAGGTCGATCAGCTCGGGGGCATCGAGCAGGGCACCCGAGCTCAGGACGACCAGTCGGCGGCCGCGGCGCAGGGCCGGCTCGCCGATCGCTCGCAGCAGACTCGGCGGCGCGCACTCCACCACCCAGTCGCAGCGTTCGGCGAGCGCCTCGAAGTCCACGCATTCGACGGGCCGCGACAGCCGCTCGAGCATCCAGCAACGGGCCGCCGCGGGCTCTCGGGCGCTCACCGCACCCAGCGCGAGCCCTGGCAGATCGCCGGCGTCGAGCGCGCGCGCGAGCGCCCTGCCGATGGTGCCGAGCCCGGCGATTCCGACGCGTTCGGGGGCAGAGGGTCGCCGGATCACGGTGTCGAGGCTCACTGCGGCTTCACCCCGCTTTCCTTCACGAGCCGCGCCCAGCGCGAGATCTCTGCGTCGATGAAGCGTCGGCCTTCTTCCTGAGAGAGCACCAGCGCCAACCCGCCCGTGCGCTGCCGCGAGGCGACCGCCTCGGGCGCGTCGGCCGCGCGGCGCACGGCGTCGCTGAGCTTCTGACGCACCGCCGCCGGAGTGCCCGCCGGCACGAACACCGCGCTCCAGGCGGAGATCTCCAGATCGGTCATGCCGAGCTCGACGAACGTGGGCACATCGGGCCAATAGGGCAGCCGCTTTCCCGCCGCGGTGGCCAGCACGCGCAACCGCTTCTGCTCGACGTGCGCCGCTGCGCTGGCGCCATCGGCGAACACGACCTGGACGTGCCCGCCCATCAGGTCGTTCAGGGCGTTCGGACTGCCCTTGTAGGGGACGTTCAGCAGGTCGACGCCGGCGCGCAGCTTGAACACCTCGCAGGCCATCTGAGCCACGGTGGTGCCGCTGCCGCAGACGATCTTGCCCGGCTGCCGCTTCGCGTCGGCGATCAGGTCGGCCAGGCTCGTCCACGGCGCATTCGCGGCCACGAACATGGACAGCGGGACCATCCCGAGGCCGCCGACGATGTCGAACGACGACGGTTCGTAGCCGAGCTTGCCCGGATAGAACGCGTAGTTGGCCGCATGCGTCGCGGCCACGCCGACCAGCAGCGTGTAGCCGTCGGGCCGCGCCCGGGCCACCGCCTGCGTGCCCAGGCTCCCGTCGGCACCGGGCCGGTTCTCGACGACCACGGTCTGGCGCAAGGACTCGGCCATGTCCTTGGCGAGCAGGCGAGCGCTCATGTCGCTGCCGCTGCCGGCAGGAAACGGAACCACGACCGTGATGGTGCGGCTGGGGTAGGTGTCCTGCGCCCGAGCCGTCCCGGGCGTTCCGCCCGCAAGGAGGAATGACAGCGCGACGCAGGCTGCGGCACGCAGGCACCGGTTGCCGCGACATGGGGTCCGATTCATCGATCGCTCTCCTGTGGGCGACCGGCGTCCGGGCCACCCTCGGCCGCGGCGCGCCGCGAATCGATCTCCTGGAAGAATCCGTCCAGGCATCGGTTGAAGCGCGCCGCGCGCTCGAAGTACGGGGAGTGGCCGGCGTCCTCGAGAACGACGAGCCGCGCCCCGGGGATCTCGCCCGCCAGGCTGCGCAGGGCAGGCGGTGGGATCACGATGTCCTCGCCGGGCGAGACGAGCAGCAGCGGAACCCCGGTTGCGGCAAGGCCGTCGGGCGTGCGCACCCGCATCGCCTGCAGCGCGGCACGTAGCGCTTCCTTGTCGAGGCCGCGCGAGAGCTCGTCGATCTGCTGATAGAGCAGGTGCAGCGCGGGCTGCTCGCGTGCCATTCGCAGCCCGGCCGCCGGATGCACGCCTGCCGACCGGCACGCCACGACGGACGCCTCGGCGCCGGACCTCCACGCAGCGAGCGCGGCCGGCGTGAGGTTGGCTATCCGACCGGGATCGACCGACCCGGTGGTCGCCGACAGAACCACGCTGCTGGCGCGTCGCGGGTGGCGCAGGCAGTACTCGAGCACCGTCCAGCCACCCATCGACTGGCCGACCAGATGCGCGCGCTCGATCGACAGGTGTTCGATCAGCGCGGCCAGGTCGTCCGCGAATCGGGCGGGATCGGGACGCCCTGCGTCGAGCGTCGACGGCGCGAAGCCACGGTGCGCGAACGTCACGCAGGTGTGGGTGCGGGCGAAGTGAGCCACCTGCTGCCACCACGACAGGTGGCTGCCACCGAGGCCGTGCGCGAACACGATCGCCGGGCCCCGACCGCACACCTCGTAGTGCAATTCCGCGGCGTCGACGCGAAGGCGCCCAGAGGACCGGGCTGGTGGCGGTTCACCCGCCGAGTCCGGCTCGGGACGATCGTCGACGGCCCGGTTCACGGCGCGATCTCTGCGCCCTCGCCCAGCACCGCATCCTCGTACGCGTGAAGCGAGGGCAGGCCCCCGGTGTGGACGAACAGCACCCGCTCGCCGGGCGCGAATTCGCCCGCCCGCGCCAGGCCGATCAAGCCCGCCATGATCTTGCCGGTATACACCGGGTCCAGAGGGATGCCCTCGGTGCGTGCGAGCATCTGCACCGCCTCGACCATGCGCGCATTCGGCACCGAGTACTTGGGTTGCCAGTAGCCGCCTACGCAGCGCACGGTCTCGCGCGGGATGTCGGTGCGCACGCCGAGCAGGTCGGCCACGGCCTGCGCCTCCTTCAGCACGAGGGGCTCCTGCTGCTCGGGGTCGCGACTCACGCCGACACCGACGATCGGCAGGTCGATGCGGTTGCCCACGAAGCCCGCCACCAGCCCGCCGTGCGTGCCCGAACTGCCCGAGCCCACCACCACGCGATCGAACCGCACCCCGCTGTCGAAGCACTGCTGCTGCAGCTCCTGCGCGCAGGCCACGTAGCCCAGCCCACCGAGCGCGTTGGAACCCCCGCCGGGGATGACGTAGCCCTTGCGGCCCTGCGTGCGCAGCGCATCGGCCACGCGCTGCATGGCCGCGCCCATGTCGGCGCCACCGGGCACGACGGTGATCTCCTCCACGCCCATCAGGCGGAACATGAAGTGGTTGCCGCTGCCCTTCGGGCGGTAGCTGTCCGGCACGCGCTCCTCGATCACGAACCGGCACTTCAGGCCCTCGCGCGCGGCGGCGGCCAACGTGATGCGGCAGTGGTTCGACTGCGGCGCTCCGCAGGTGACCAGCGTGTCCGCGCCCTGCGCGAGCGCGTCGGCGACCAGGAATTCGAGCTTGCGCGTCTTGTTGCCACCCGGGAACAGCCCGAGCATGTCGTCGCGCTTGATCCAGACCTCCGGGCCCGAACGCCCCGGGCAGCTGACGGCCAGTGCCGCCGAGAATCGCGGCAGCGGTTCGATCGGCGTGGCGAACGGCGTGTAGCGACGGCGGGCGAACTTGGAGAGGTCCATGCGATTGCCGTCGGTCGTGTTGCGGTCACGATGGACTGTAGGCCGTCGATCGACGACGGTATAGTTCATCGCATGCCAACGGTCCGTCATCGGTTGCCAAGCGATCCGTTCGTGCTCGAGATCGTCTGGGAGACCGGCAGCCTCGGCGGGGCCGCGCTGGCGGTCGTCGACGTGCTGCGCCTGATCAATCGCATCGCGGCCCTGGATGCGCCCGCCGCGCCGCCCCCGGTTGGCTGGCGCTGGGTGCGATGCGACGGCACGCCCATGCGTTCGCCCGCATTCGCGCGGGCCCCCGCGCACGAGCGGTCCGGGGAGCCGGCCGGCCGCGCTGCGTCCGTCCATCGATCACCCGCGGACGTGATCGTCCTGCCTGGCTGGATGGCTCGCGATGGTCCGGAGATCGACACGTGGATCGTGCGCTGCAACCCGCTGGTGCCGCGGATGCGGCAGACCCTCTCGCGCGGAGGCGCACTGCTCGCGGTGTACACGGGCGTGGTGCTGCTCGCGGCCGCGCGCTGCCTTCGTGATCGCCGCTTCGCCGCGCCGTGGCCGTTCTTCGTCGCGGTGATGCGCCATGCGTCCGAATCGGGCGGGACTGCGACCGGATCGATCGGCTGGTCCGATACTCCCGATTGGCATCAGGACCGTGGCGTGTGGACGTGCGCATCGCCGGTCGCAACGACCGAGGCGGTGCTCGATCTGCTCGGTGGCACGTCGCTGTCCAACCACGCTCGCGCGGCCCGCGACGTGCTGATCCCCTCGTCGCTGCGGCAGACCGCGACGGTCGCCTATGCGCGATCCGTGGCATCGAGCCTGGCGAGCAACCGCCTGCCCGACGGCAGCGTCGAGCGCGCGCGTCGTTGGCTCGTCGAGCACCTCTGCGAGCCGTACGACGTCCGCGCGCTGGCGCGGGCCGCCGCCACCAGTGCGCGCACGCTCGCACGCCACTTCTCGGCCACGCATGGGACGAGTCCGTACGAGTACCTCGAGCGTCTGCGCGTGGAGCGCGCGTGCATGCTGCTGCAGACCACGCACCTCACGGTCGAGGAGGTCGGCCATTCGAGTGGGCTGCCAAGCCCGAGCACCTTCCGGCGCGTCTTTGCCAAGCACACCGGCACGTTGCCCAGGGAGTTTCGGCAGCGCTACCGGTTGCGCCCGCCGCGTCCGCGTTGGGGCAGCGCGGCCATGGCGTGACGGCGACCCGATCGGCGGCGCGGGCGCCAAGCGCACGCAGCGGGCGGTGATCGGCACGGTCGGCTCGCCGCTTCAGCGCGGCGGCACGGTCGAGCGATAGCTCGCCGAC
Source organism: Burkholderiales bacterium (assembly GCA_044370615.1). GTDB lineage: Bacteria > Pseudomonadota > Gammaproteobacteria > Burkholderiales > CAIKXV01 > CAIKXV01. Next base: position 2,370 of record JBIPNU010000099.1, on the reverse strand, counting down.
GCGCCGGCCGCCCGGGACATCGCGACGTGCATCGCGTCCATGCCGATCAGCTCGATCGTTTCGATCCAGGTGAACATGCCGCTGGCCATCGCGACCATGTCGATGGTCGCGATCTGCACACCGTCGCCTTCGGCGATGCACACGAATTCGGCGGTCGACGGCGAGAACCAGCAGCCCGACAGGGACATGCCGACCGACTCGAACAGCGCCTTCGATACCGGGGTGCGATCGTGCGGGTCCGCGATCATGCCCCGGAGCGCCTCGCCGCTGTAGCGCGCTCTCGACAGATAGGTGGCCATCGACTCTCCCGTGAGGTGGTTCGTTGCGAAAGCGCCGTGACCGGCGCGAGGAGAGGGATACCCCGCACCACCGCCCTCGCGCATCCCCAGAATGCGCGAGGCCGTGCGGCGCGGGGGCCTTGGGCGGCGGCTGCCTCGACAGTCTCGACGAGGCGAGGCGCCGCAGCAGCGTCTACAGTCGCCCACCATCGCTCGCCGACCCGCATCGTGCGAGCGACCGTTCCCGTCAGCCCTGGATGTCCGGAGAACGCCATGGCCGGCCTGGTCCGTTCCACCCGCTTCACCGCCGCCGCGGCGTGCGTTCCCCTCGTGCCCGCTGCCTGCGCGGGCGTTACCGAGCGGTCGATCGCCGAGAGCGGCATCACGCCGATGACGGCCGCCGAGGTCGAGAGCCGGGTCGCGACCGAGCTCGACTGACCGCCGGACGCGGCATCGCCCGGATCCGGTGGAGTCGATGTCGAACGGCGACCGAACTGCGCCCAGCCGCATCGCCGCTCCGATGGATGCCGCTGCCGACTCGGCGGAGGAGCCGGTGCCGAATGCGGCCGCACCGCCTGGTGACGAGCCGGTGCGCCTGGTGCCTCACGACCCCGCGTGGGCCGAAGCCTTCGAGCGCGAGGCCGCCCGACTGCGCTCGCTGCTGCACGGGCGCCTGGTCGAGGTGCGCCACGTGGGCAGCACGGCGGTACCGGGCCTGGCCGCCAAGCCCGTGGTCGACATGATCGCCGGACTCCGGGACTTCGGCGAGGTCGAGCCGGTCACCGCGACGCTGCAGGGCGTCGGCTGGACCTACCTCCCCGACTCGGCCGCGCAGAGCCCCGATCGGCGTTGGCTGCTGCTTCACGACGGACGGGCCCGCACCCATCACCTGCACCTCGTCCGGTTCGGCTCGCGGGCGTGGCTCGAGCGGATCGCATTCTGCGAGGTGCTGAAGTCGGACGCGGCGCTGCGCGCAGAGTACGAAGCGCTCAAGCGTCACCTGGTCGCATGCTTCGCCGGGTGCCGCGAGGCCTATACGGCTGCCAAGGCGCCGTTCATCATCCAGGCGGTACACCGTGCCCTCGGCGGAAAACGAGGCCTGCGACCCTCCCCTCCATCGCTTCGCCACGCCATGCAGGCACCCGACGACCCGTCTGCAGCGCCCCGCTCGGGCACGCTGCCCCGCGAGTTGCTCGACGAGTTCGTCCGCGCCGGCACGGCGCGTGTCGTCCCGAAGAACACGCTGGTCGTGCGTCAGGGCGATCCGGCGCAGACGCTGTACGTGATCCTCGAGGGTCGGGTCCGGGTGTTCGTCTCCAACGAGGACGGCAAGGACGCCGAGCTCAACGTGATGGGCAAGGGCGAGTACTTCGGCGAGCTGATGCTCGCGAGCCATCGTCGCACTGCCTCGGTGAAGACGTTGGTGCCGTCGCGCCTGTGCATGGTCGATCGACAGGCGTTCGAGCGGATCCTCGCTGCGCGGCCGGACCTCGCGTTCCACCTGATCCAGACGCTGATCGAGCGGGTCAAGGCGTTGACGGAAGCCGTCTCCGGCCTGGCGCTCATGGACGTCTATGGCCGCGTCGTGCGCCTGTTCCTCGAACTGGCCGAGACCGTCGACGGCCGGCAGCGCGTACCCGCGATGAGCCAGCAGGCGATCGCCGAGCGGGTGGGCGCGTCGCGAAGCATGGTCAACCGCCTCTTGAAGGACCTGACCGAGGGCGGATACCTCACCTTGGGAAAGGACCACATCGAGATCCACCGCGCGCTGCCGCGCCGGTGGTGACGCGCGAGCATCGCCGTCCGGTGCGGCGTGCCGTCAGCACCGGCGCGCGTGGCCGCCGCGGCGTGCGAGGTCGTCCGCCTGAGGCGGCGACAGCACGGTCAGGACCAGGTTGCGGATGCTCGTGGAACCGGTCTTCGCGAGCAGCGCCCGAACCTGCGATCGCACGGTCGCCTCGGTGGTCGCCCGCAGGGACGCGATCGCACGCACCGCGTGTCCGGCGAGCAGACCGCGCAGCACCGCGGTCTCCGAGTGCGTGAGCCCCGCGTCCGCGGCGAAGGCGTCGACCGGGTCCGCTGCCGGCGCCCG
>JBIPNU010000062.1:0-8661 GCA_044370615.1 Burkholderiales bacterium | reverse complement strand
TCCGGCGGCCCTCTCGACACCGTCTCGTGGCCACGATCCCGGCCGGAGGCGAGTCCGGTTGCACGCGCGGCATGCGCGGTCGATTCGAGCCGTGGCGGGGGGCATGTCGCGTCCGCGAAGCCGCCGCGCGAATCCGCGTGTGCCCCGGGCCGTGCGGTAGCCGGCGTCGCCGAGGCCGTGGTTGCCCGACCCTTGCCACGGGACCTTCCTTCGGCGCCGACATCGGCGGCACGGACGTCGCCGGCCCTGGCGACCGGCGCGGCGACTCGTCCGGCGATGGATCGGCGAATGGATCGGCGAATGGATCGGCGAATCGGTAGGCGAATCGGTAGGCGAATCGGCTGGGGAATCGCGTGGTGACGCGACGGGCGCTCGTGTCAGCGAAACCGGCGCTGAACCGGTCGGCGGATCGGATGGCGAGTCGGGCGACGAGTCGGTCGGTGGATCGTCAGGCGAATCGATATGCGAATCACTCGGCGAATCGTTCGGCGAATCGGTCGAATCGGCGGGCGATTCGCGGTGTCAGCCGCGCGGGATCAGCGCGTCGCCGATCCGCTCCTGCGCCAGCGCGGCCACTTCGCGGCGGTGCCGCCCGTCCGCATCGAACGGGGCCAGGAATTCCACGCGCACGCGCAGTCCGGCCATCCCGGCGATCCGCCACATCGACGCGACCAGGGAGAGGTCGTCGACGTAGGCCGGCACGTCGGTGCGCTCGCCGTTGCGGTCGAGATAGCGCACGGCTACCGGGTACACCCGCGCCTGCGCCGAGACTGCCGGCTGGAACAGCGAGGCGTGAAAGGGCAGCACCAGGCTGCCGTCGGTCGTCGTGCCTTCGGGAAACACCGCGATTCGCTCGCCGCTCACGGCCAGGCGCGCCACGATGCGGTCGTTTACCCGCCGTGTGTCGACGCGTCGCGAGCGCTCGATGAACAGGGTGCCGACCCGGGCGGCCAGCCAGCCGAACACCGGCCAGGCGCGGATCTCCGCCTTGGCGACGAACAGCGTCGGGCACACCGAGTTGATGGCCCAGATGTCCAGCCAGGAGACGTGGTTCGCGACGATGAACACCGGGGTGCTGTCGTCGGGCAGCGAGCCGGCGTGCTCGACCTGCAGCCCGAGGATGTCGAGCAGCGCCGCGCACCAGGGCTGCATGTGGCGGTTGCGCGCGCGCACGTCGTCGCGCCGCAGCCTCAGCACCGCGATCGCGACGCCCTGGATCAGCAGCAGCGTCGCGCGCGCGAGACGGACGGCGCGCAGCAGCGGGCCCCGGCTGTTCGCGCCGGCGTTGGCAGGTGCCGGACGGTCGGGCAGGTCGGGCGAGGCCACGGCGTGCGCCGGGTCACGTGGGGTGGATCGGTTCGCGGGATCCAAGCGATCGGGCGACCCGGCCGCCCGCGGACGGGGACTCAGGCGGCGGCGTCGAGTGGCTTGAGGAAATGGTGGGCGTAGCGGCTGGCGATGCGCGAGACGGGCAGCAGCAGCAGGAGATCCGCCGTGCCGAAGGCAGGGTCCCAGGCCGGTTCCCCGCAGACCCACGCCCCCAGCCGCTGGTAGCCCTTGAGCAGGGGTGGCATGGCGACGCGTACCCGTTCGTCGCCGGAATCCGCGAGGCCGTCCGAAGCGGGCAGCGGACGCAGCGGCCGGGTTCGCCAGCGATCCGGCGCGAGCGAGGTCCTGTGTAGTTCACCACAGATGCGCCGCGCCTGCACTCCGCCGTCGGCCATCCCGATGCTCGCGCATCCCATCAGGTAGCCCGCTCCCGACTCGAGCACGTAGCGTGCCAACCCTGCCCACAGGCGGGCGATCGCCGCACCGGTCCGGTAGTCCGGATGCACGCAGGAGCGGCCGACTTCGAGGATCTGCGCGCGCACCGGTGCCAGCGCCGAGAGATCGAATTCGGCTTCGGAGTAGTAGCGCCCGAGCGCGCGTGCCCGCTCGGGCGGCAGCAGCCGGTAGGTACCCACGACCTGCCCGCTGGCCGTGTCGCGCGCGATCAGGTGATCGCAGTGCGGATCGAAGGCGTCGCGGTCGAGCCCGAGTTCCGCGCCCTGCACGCGGGCGCCCTGCTCCAGCGCGAAGACCCGGTAGCGAAGCCGCTGCGCGGCCTGCACTTCGGCGGCGCAGCGCGCCAGCCTGACCTCGAGCGTCGCGGGGACGGGCGACTCGACCTGCGCGGAAAGTGCCTGCATGGACGCCTCCGGTGGTTGCCGATGGCGCGCAGCGTAGGGGGAGCAGGCGACAGCCGCGTGACGTGCTCGTGACGCGTTGAAGACAACGCGCCTGCAGCCGTGTGACCGGGCGACGGGCCAGATGGTCGCGAGCGGACGATACCGCTGCCTCGGGAAACACGGACCCCGGGGAGCGGGGCGACACGGACCCGCTGGAGCGTGGGGGCGCGGACCTGACTGGCGCGGGATGCGGACGGACCGGAGCGCGGGGGCGCGGCGCTGGACGAGTCAGCGCACCACTTCGGTGATGCGCACCTGCACGTCCCGGCTGCCCACCGCGACGCCTTCGACCTGGCCGGACAGGTCGCCCGCCTGCGCGCTCGCCTGGCCGCTGCGCGAGATGCGCGCGCTGACGGCCACGGTGCGATGCGCCGACAGGTTCATGCCGGGTGCCATCGCCATCGAGTCGTCGAGCGTGAAGCGCAGCGGAAGCTCCGAGGCGCGAAAACGCGCGACGGCCAGTGGCAGCGGTGGGCCACCGCTCGCACGCGCGAACACGAACACCACGTCCTGCGGCTGCACGCGGGCGGTGAGCGCGGGGTCGAGCGACACCTCGCCGGAGACGGTCGCGCCCGCGGCGGGCACCGGCGCGCGCGGGGCGGGCGCGGGCGTATCCGCTAGTTTCACGCCGTCCTCGGCCGCCGCCGCGCGAACCCGGGCGATAGCCTCGCCGACCGCGGCGCTCGCCCTCGGATCGTCGGCGACCACGCTCGCAAGCCGTTGCCAGCGGGCGAGCGCCTCGGGCCAGCGCCGCGCCTCCTGCGACGCGGTGGCCGCCAGTGCGAGCGCGGTCGGATGCTTCGGATCGATGGCCAGCGCCTTGTCGACCAGGGCCATCGGTGCGCCGTCCAGCCGCCCCTGCAGGGTCGCCAGCGCATCGGCGTTCCCGGCCAGCAGCTCCGCGTCGTCGGGCCGCAGGGCGACCGCACGCGCGTAGGCCCGTGCCGCCTCGGCGGGTCGTCCGGTGACCAGGTAGGAGCGGCCGAGCATCGCCCACCCCTCGGCATCGCCGGGCTCGCGCTGCAGGCGCGCGGCGAGCTGCTCGACCATCTGTTCGAACTGCGCCTGCGGCGGGGCCATCGACACCGGGGAGCCGATCGCGAGGTAGGTCGCGACGGCGGCCAGCGGCAGCAGGGCGAGGGTGGTGGGCAGCAGCCAGCGTCCGCGGCGCGGTGATTCGGCGACTGGCGCATCGGCCGCGAGTTCGCCCAGCGCGCGGCGGTCAAGCTCGGCCAGCGCGATCGCGTGCTGGTCCGGCGCGAGCGTGCCCTCGGCCAGTTCGCGGTCGAGCTCGGCTCGCTGCTCGCGCCACAGCTGTGCGTTCAGCGACGCGCGGCGGCGCGGGTCGATCGCCGCGGTGGCATCCTTGCGCCGCGCGCGCAGCAGCGGCACCGCGATGAAGGCGAGGGCGAGCAGCGCGAGCAGCGCGCAGCCGATCACGAACAGGGTCATGCGGTCACCGGTGGCATCGCAGGGCTCGAGCGTGTCGCGGCCGCCGCGAGGCGATGCGTGGAGAGGGTCGGGCTCATCGCGAGCGGTCCGACGAAGAATCCGCAGCCAGCGCCGCCAGCCGCGCCGCCTCGTCCGGTTGCAGCGGCGCGGGCGCCGTGAGCCGCTGCGAGCGGCGGCGCACCTGCAGGGCCAGCGCACCGAGGCCGATGACCAGCAGCAGAGGTGGGCCGAACCACAGCGCCAGCGTGCTCGCGTCCAGCGGCGGGCGGAAGCGCACGAAGTTGCCGTAGCGCTCGACCATGAACGCGACGACTTCGCGCTCGCTCATGCCCGAGCGCAGCTGCTCCCGGATCTGGTTGCGCATGTCCACGGCGAGCGGCGCGTGCGAGTCGGCGATCGACTCGTTCTGGCAGACGAGGCAGCGCAGCTCGCGGGTGACCTCGACCAGACGAGCTTCCAGCGCCGGGTCATCGGCCGTGGGGCGTGCGGTACCAGCCCGCGCGGGTGGCCCGTCCACGCCTGTCGCGGGGGCCGACATCGCGCCGGAGGCGCCGGGGGGCGTGGAGGAGACAGGCGGGGCAGAGGGCGCGGAGGAAGCCGCTGCGGGCGGGCGGTCGGCCGCGCGGGCGGCGGGCGGGCCGTCCGCCTGCGCCACGGCGGCCGATGGCGCGACGGTGGCCGCCGCGGCGCAGAGGATCAGCGCAAGCACGCCGACGGTTGGCCGCCTGGCGCTGCCCGAACCTCGACCGGTCCGAGCGCTCACGAGGCCCCCAGGCTGCGGATCAGCGGCAGCAGCGTGCGCTCGACCACCTTCGGGGTGAGCGGACCGACGTGCTTGAAGCGGATCACGCCCTCGCGGTCGATCAGGTAGGTCTCGGGCGTGCCGTAGACGCCGAAGTCGATGCCCACCCGGCCGCTCGCATCGACCACCGACAGCGCATAGGGATCGCCGTGCTTCTTCAGCCAGGCCAGGGCCGCATCGCGACGATCCTTGTAGTTGAGGCCGTAGACCGGCAGGCCGGATCGGGCCAGCGATTCGATGATCGGGTGTTCCTCCAGGCAGGGCGCGCACCACGAGGCCCAGACATTGAGCAGCCACACCCGGCCACGCAATTCCTCCGGACCGAAGCTGCGTTCGGGATCTGCGAGCGTGGGCAGGCGGAACGCGGGTGCTGGCTTGCCCAGCAGCGGCGAGGGGACCTCGCGCGGATTGAGGGTGAGCCCGATGCCCAGCAGCAGCGCGAGCAGGACGAATGCCGCCAGCGGCAGCCAGTGCCGGGTCATCGCGCGCGCACCGCCTCGCCCAGGTTGGCGGGGGGGGCGATCGCCGGCGCGGGCGGCTCGCTGTCCATGCCAGTCGTCGTTTCGCGACGGCGGACCCGCACCCGGTAGCGACGGTCGCAGACGGCAAGCAGGCCGCCGAGCGCCATCAGGAAGCAGCCCGCCCAGATCCAGTCGATGAAGGGCTTGTGATAGACGCGCACCACCCAGGCGTCGCCTTCGACCGGCTCGCCCAGCGACACGTACAGGTCGCGCGTGAAGCCCGAGTCGATAGACGCTTCGGTCATCACCATGCCCGAGGCGTTGTAGACCCGCTTCTCCGGGGTCAGGGTCTCGATCACGCGACCCTCGCGCAGCACCGTGAAGCGGCCCTGCACCGCGCGGTAGTTCGGGCCCTCGACGTCGCCGGTGCCCTCGAAGCGGAAGGTGTAGCCACCCGAGAGCACGGTCTCGCCGACCCGCATGCGCACATCCTGCTCGCTCTCGTAGCCCTTGACCAGGGTGACGCCGACCACGAACACCGCCACGCCCAGGTGCGCGAGGATCATGCCGAGGAAGCTCGCGCTCGCGCGGCGCAGTCGCGCGCCGAGGGGCGCCGATTCGCCGGGGCGCTGCGCGATCCTCTGCACGAACGCGGTGACGGCGGTGGATGCGATCCACGCGGCGCAGAGGACGCCCATCGCGGCAAGCAGGCTGAAGGAGCCGACGCCGGTCCACGCGGACATCGCCAGGGGCACGGCGAGCGCGCTCGCCCCGCTCACGAGCGCCGCCCAGCGCAGGCGAACGGCGAGTTCGGGCAGGGTGGCCCGCTTCCATCGAGCGACCGGACCGATACCCATCAGGAACATGAGCGGGGTCATCAACGGCACGAATACCGCGTCGAAGTAGGGGGGACCCACCGACAGCTTGCCCAGCCCGAGCGCGTCGATCACCAGCGGGTAGAGCGTGCCGAGCATGATCGAGGCGGCGGCCACCGCGAGCAGCACGTTGTTGGAGAGCAGCGCCGACTCGCGCGAGACGAGTTCGAAGCCGCCACCCAGCCCCACCCGGGGTGCCCGCCACGCGTAGAGCGCGAGCGAGCCGCCGATCACGATCACCAGGAAGGCGAGGATGTACAGCCCGCGCTCGGGATCGGTGGCGAAGGAGTGCACCGAGGTGAGCACGCCCGAGCGCACCAGGAAGGTGCCCAGCAGCGAGAGCGAGAACGCGCTGATCGCGAGCAGCACGGTCCAGCTCTTGAAGGCGCCGCGCTTCTCGGTGACTGCGAGCGAGTGGATCAGCGCGGTGCCGACCAGCCAGGGCATGAACGAGGCGTTCTCCACCGGATCCCAGAACCACCAGCCACCCCAGCCGAGTTCGTAGTACGCCCACGCCGAACCCAGCGCGATGCCCAGCGTGAGGAACAGCCAGGCGATCGTGGTCCACGGGCGCGACCAGCGTGCCCAGGTGGCATCGAGTTCCCCGGAGATCAGCGCGGCGATCGAGAAGGCGAAGGCGACCGAGAACCCGACGTAGCCCATGTAGAGCAGCGGCGGGTGCATCACCATGCCGATGTCCTGGAGCAACGGGTTGAGGTCGCGACCGTCGGGTGCCGCCGGGATCAGTCGCTCGAACGGGTTCGAGGTGAACAGCATGAAGGACAGGAAGCCCAGGCTTACCAGGCCCATCACCGCCAGCACGCGCGCGACGAACACGTCGGGCAGCTGGCGACTCGCCACGCTCACCGCCACCGTCCAGCCCGAGAGCATGAATACCCACAGCAGCAGCGAGCCTTCGTGCGAGCCCCAGGTGGCGGTGAAGCGGTAGACCGGCGGCAGCTGCGAGTGCGAGTTCTGGGCGACGTTGAGGACCGAGAAGTCCTGGTTCATGAAGCTCCAGACGAGCGCGGCGAAGGCAAGCGTCACGAACACCGCCTGGCCCTGCGCGAGCGGCCGGGCGAGCGCCACCCAGGCGGCGATGCCGCGCTGGGCGCCCACCAGCGGGAAAACGCCCTGGACCAGCGACAGCAGGAGGGCGAGCACGAGGCAGAACTGACCGAATTCCGGAATCACTGGGGGGAGCCTCCTGCCGCCGGCTGGGCGAGCGAGCGCTGGGCCTTCTTCGCCTGCTCGAGCGCGTGCGCTGCCTCCGGGGGCATGTAGTTCTCGTCGTGGCGGGCCAGCACCTGGTCGGCACGGAACACGCCCGCGGCATCCAGTCGGCCGCGGGCGACCACGCCCTTGCCCTCCTGGAACAGGTCGGGGAGGATGCCCCGGTAGGTGACCGGGACCGTCTTCGCGGTGTCGGTGATGACGAACGACACGGTCACCCCGTCGGACTGGCGACGCACGCTGCCGGGCTCGACCAGGCCGCCGACGCGGAAGGCGCGGTCTGCAGGTGCCTCCCGCGCCTGCACCTGCGTCGGGCTGAAGAAGAACAGCAGGTTGTCCTCGAACGCGTTGAGTACGAGTGCGGTCGTTGCCCCGAGCGCGGCGAGCGCGCAGGCGACGATGGCCAGCCGCTTGTGGCGAGGCTTCATGCGCCCTCGCCCTCGCGCATCTGGCGGGCGATCGCGGCACGGGCGAGCGCGGCGCGGCGGCGTCCCGCCACCCAGGCCACCTCGGCGGCCAGCGCCACGGCCGTGACCGCATAGGAACCCCAGACGAACGTGGCATAGCCGCCCATCGCCCAGAACTCGTGCCAGCTCGACCAGTTCATGTCAGTCCCCCCCGCGCGCGCCTTCGCGCGGCAGTTCGGCCACCCACGCCGCGTGGCGCTCGCGCTCGACGATGATCGCCCGCACCCGCGCGAGCGATACCGCGAGCGTGTACATCCACGCCGAGAACGCCATGACCAGCATCCCGGTGAGCATCACCGTGGCCATCGAGGAGCCCTGCAGGTTGATCGAAGCACCCTGGTGGAGTGTGTTCCACCAGCGTACCGAGAAGTAGATGATCGGAACGTTAACCGCCCCGACCAGCACCAGCACCGCGCCGGCGCGGTCGGCGCGACGCGCGTCGTCGATGGAGGCGCGCAGCGCGAGGTAGCCGACATAGAGGAACAGCAGGATCAGCGTCGAGGTGAGCCGCGCGTCCCACACCCAGTAGGTGCCCCAGGTCGGGCGGCCCCAGAGCGCCCCGGTCCACAGCGCAAGGAAGGTGAAGAGCGCGCCGGTGGGGGCCAGCGCCTGCACCATCATTCCCGACAGGCGGGTGTTGAACACCAGGCCGACCGCGGCCCACCCGGCCATCACCAGGTACACGAACATGCCCATCCAGGCAGCGGGCACGTGGATGTAGATGATGCGGTAGCTGTCGCCCTGCTGGAAGTCGGTGGGCGCGGCGACCAGCCCGATCCACAGCCCGGCGATCGCGCTCGCGGCGGCGAGGGCGGCGAACCACGGCACCATCCGGCCGGCGAGGCCGTAGAAGCTCGCCGGCGAGGCGTACTTGAACCAGGGGATGGCCATCGGAGGGGGGCCTGGCCGCCGGGCGCCTGAGGCGCACGGGCGGCGCAGCCTAGTCCAGTGCGATGCGCACCGAGGCGGCAGCCGCCCAGGGCGCGAACGTGAGGGTGAAGACGAGCAGGGCGGCGAGCAGCGAGAGGTGGCCGCCGGCACCCGTTCCGGCGACCGTGGCCTCGACCGCGCCCGCGCCGAATATCAGCGCGGGAATATACAGCGGCAGCACCAGGATCGCAGTCAACACGCCGCCGCCCCGCA
>JBIPNU010000061.1:0-8797 GCA_044370615.1 Burkholderiales bacterium | reverse complement strand
CTGTGCCGGCTGCCACGGGGCCGACGGCAACAGCGGGATTCCGGCCAATCCCTCGCTCGCCGGGCAGCATGCGGGCTACATCGCGAAGCAGCTGGCCGAATTCAAGTCCGGCGCGCGCAAGAACGCCGTGATGATGGGCTTCGCAGCCGCGCTCTCGCCGCAGGACATGCTCGACCTCGGGGCGTTCTATGCCCGACAGGTACCAACCCCGCGCGCTGCCGGCGACCGTGAACTCGCTCAGGCCGGCCTGAAGCTCTACCGCGGCGGCAACGCGGCGAACGGCCTGCCGGCCTGCGCAGGCTGCCACTCGCCCAACGGCGCGGGAATCCCGGCGCAGTACCCGCGACTGGCCGGGCAGCACGCCGAGTACACCGCGGCCCAGTTGCGCGCGTTCCGGGCGGGTGAGCGCGGCAACGACGCCAATGCGGTGATGCGCAGCATCGCCGCCCGTCTGTCCGACCGCGATATCCAGGCGCTGGCCGAGTACACCTCCGGACTCACCGGCCGCCGCTGACCGTCCGCGGCCCGCGGCATCGGGCCACGACTGTCGCGTTCAGCGCGTCAGCGCTGCCCGGGCCGCGCGTCCGGTGTGGTCGATGTCTTCGGCCGCGTGGGTGATCGACACGAATCCGGCTTCGAAGGCGGAGGGCGCGAGGTAGACACCGGCGTCGAGCATGCGGTGGAAGAACGCGTTGAAGGCCGTGACGTCGCTCTGCATCACCTCGGCGAAATTGCGCGGTGGCGAGTCGCGGAAGTACAGCCCGAACATGCCGCCCACGCACTGGGCCGAGAGCGCCACGCCGCTCGCCTGCCCGGCCTCTCGCAGGGCGTCGCACAGCGATCGCGTGCGGGCTGCAAGCCGATCGAAGAAACCCGGTTCCAGCACCCGCTCCAGCGTCGCGAGACCCGCGGCGACGGCCACCGGATTGCCCGACAGCGTTCCGGCCTGGTAGACCGGGCCGACCGGAGCCACCTTTTCCATCACCTCGCGCCGCCCGCCGAAGGCGCCCAGCGGCATGCCGCCGCCGATCACCTTGCCGAAGGTCGTGAGGTCCGGCGTGATTCCGTACAGCCCCTGGGCGCCGCCCGGACCGACCCGGAATCCGGTCATCACCTCGTCGAAGATCAGTACCGTGCCGTGGCGGGTGCAGAGTTCGCGCAGCCGCTGCAGGAAGCCCGCCTCGGGAAGGACGAGGTTCATGTTGCCGGCGACCGGCTCGACGATGACCGCGGCGATCGTGTCGCCGATCCGGGCGAACAGTTGCTCGGCCGCCTCGACGCTGTTGTAGTCGAGCACCAGCGTGTGCTGGGCAAGCTCCGCCGGCACGCCTGCCGAACTCGGCTGGCCCAGCGTGAGCGCGCCCGAACCCGCCTTCACCAGCAGGCTGTCGCCATGACCGTGATAGCAGCCCTCGAACTTCACGATGCGGCTGCGGCCGGTGTGCCCGCGCGCGACGCGGATCGCGCTCATCGTCGCCTCGGTTCCCGAGGACACCAGCCGTACGGTCTCGATCGACGGGATCGCCGCGACGATGGCCTCGGCGAGCCGCAGTTCGCCCTCGGTGGGCGCGCCGAAGGACAGGCCGTTGCGCGCAGCACGGGTCACCGCCTCCAGCACCCCGGGGTCGGCATGCCCGAGGATGGCCGGACCCCAGGAGCCGATGTAGTCGATGTAGCGGCACCCGTCCACATCCCACAGGTACGGGCCCTCGGCGCGCGCGAAGAACACCGGCGTGCCGCCGACGGAGCGGAATGCCCTGACGGGCGAATTGACGCCGCCCGGGATCAGTCGTCGGGAGCGCTCGAACAGCGCCTCGCTGGTCGGTCGGTTCACGTCCTTTCTCCTTGCTGTCGATCGGATGCTGCCGCGGCGAACGCGTCGTCCAGCGCGGCGTTGAATGCGCGCACCGCCGCGGCGGGGTCGGGCGCGGCGAACACCGCGCTGATGACGGCGAGCGCATCGGCGCCCGCAGCCACCAGGGCAGCGACCTGACCCACGCCAATGCCGCCGATGGCCACCACCGGCAGCCCGGTCTCCCGGGCCCCGGCCGCGAGCAGCGACAGGGGCGCGCGCACCGCCCCCGGCTTCACCCCCGACGGGAACATCGCGCCGAAGGCGATGTAGTCGGCGCCGTCGTCCCGCGCCGCCCGGGCCCGCTCGAGCGAGTCGTAGCAACTCACGCCGACCAGCGCGTGCGCGCCCAGCGCCGCCCGCGCTGCCGCCACCGAGCCGTCGTCGCGCCCGAGGTGCACGCCGTGTGCGCCGGCGGCTGCGGCCAGCGCCGGATCGTCGTTGACGATCAGCCGCGCCCCGTGCGCAGTGCAGCGGGCGGCGAGCGCTCGCGCCCGGGCGCCCCGCAGCGTGGCATCACCGGTCTTGTCGCGGTACTGCAGGGTCGGCACGCCGGCGGCCAGCGCGGCTTCGATCCCCTCCAGCCAGCGCCGCTCGTCGCCCGGCGACTCGCGTGGGTCCGGCGTCACCGCGTACAGTCCGCGAATCGGCAGTGCAGGCATGGCAACGGCGGGCAACGCGTCAGCCGAGTACCCGCGGCAGGGGCGGGCTCAGCGTGATGTCGCCGCCGGCGGATGCGGGACCGGCCGTGCGCGCGCCGACCCCGGGCGCAGGCGCGGCGTCCGGCGTCTCGTCGATGGCCGAGGGGGTGGCCTCGTCGGTGGCCGAGGGGGCGGCCTCATCGACCTCGCCCTCCGCGTCGCTGCCGCGTGCCTCCGCGCGGGCCCAGAACAGCCGATCGGGAATGAACTGCCCCATGCCCGGGCGAAAGCCCGCTTCCAGGGCCTGCCAGGTGTATTCCTGGGCATCGCGGGCAGCGTCCTCGACGGACAGGCCGTTCACCAGCGCTGCGGTCAGCGCCGAGGCCAGGGTGCAGCCCGAGCCGTGGTAGCTGCCGGGCAGCCGCGCCCACGCGTCGCTGCGCAGTTCGCCGCGTTCGCCGAACAGGCGGTTGATCACCTGCGTGGTGTTCTCGTGGGTCCCGGTGATCAGCGCGTACTCGCAGCCGGCCGCGATCAGGCGCCGCGCGCAGGTGGCGAGGTCGAGTTCCTCGTCCTCGCGCTCGTCGGCCACCAGCCGCCGCGCCTCGTAGCTGTTGGGCGTGATGATCGTGGTCTGGGGCAGCAGCAGTTCACGCATCGCGGCGATCGCCTCGTCGTTGGCGAAACTGTCGCCGCGACCGGACGCGAGCACCGGATCGAGGATCAGGGGCACATCGGGATAGTCGGCGACCACCTCGGCGATCGCCGCGATCGTCTCCACCCCGCCCAGCACGCCCAGCTTGAAGGCAGCCACCGGCATGTCCTCGAGCACGCAGCGCGCCTGGTCGGCGACCCACTCGGCATCGATCGGCAGGATGTCCTCGACGCCCCGGGTGTCCTGCACCGTGAGGGCGGTGACCACCGGTGCCGGGTGGCAGCCCATGCTGGCGAGCGTGAGCAGATCCGCCTGCAGCCCGGCGCCGCCGCTGGGATCGGTGGCGGCGAAGACCAGTACCACCGGGGGTGTTTCGGACGGAGCATCGGGCATCGAGGTCTGGGCCTTGCGGCCTTCGGTTACACTTCGTTCGAAGTCGTTGTGCCGCATTGTAGACACTTCGCCGGAGCCCCACCGTGCGCGCCGGCGCAACCCACCCGGAAGCGTGACCCATGAGCGACCCCAACGCCCCCTTCAAGTCGTGGATGTGCCTTGTCTGCGGCTGGATCTACAGCGAGGAAGCCGGATCGCCCGAAGAGGGCATCGCGGCGGGCACCCGCTGGGAAGACGTGCCGCCGAACTGGACCTGTCCGGAGTGCGGCGCGCGCAAGGAAGACTTCGAGATGGTCGAGATCTGACATGCGGCTGCTGCACACGATGATCCGTGTCGGCCACCTCGAGCGCTCGATCGCGTTCTACACCGAGGTGCTCGGCATGCGGTTGCTGCGCCGGAAGGACTACCCCTCGGGTCGCTTCACCAACGCTTTCGTCGGCTACGAGGACGAGGCACAGGCGGCCGTGCTCGAACTCACGCACAACTGGGACACCGATCGCTACGACCTCGGTACCGGCTATGGCCACGTGGCCGTCGAAGTCGAGGATGCGGCGGCCGCGTGCGACCGGGTGCGCGCCCGCGGCGGCAAGGTGACGCGCGAAGCCGGTCCGATGAAGCACGGTACCACCGTGATCGCCTTCGTCGAGGACCCGGACGGCTACAAGATCGAATTCATCCAGCGCGGCAGCCAGGGCTGATCGACCGCGATCCCGCGCGCACGCCCGGGTCGCGACCGCATCGGCCGAGCGGCGCGGTGTTCAGGGGATTCGATGCGCACCGGCCGGCCCGGTGACGGGCGGGACCGCCGGACGGGCATCGGCCAGGCGGATGAAGTCGGCGACCTCCAGCGTCTCGGCGCGCGCGGCCGGGTCGATGCCCAGCGCCTCGAGCCGAGCCTCGTCGAACAGCCCGCGCAGCGTGTTGCGCAGCATCTTGCGCCGTTGCGCGAACGCCGCCTGCACCACGTCCGCGAAGGCGCGATCGTCGCGCGCTCGCGGACGCCCCGCCGGTCGCGGCAGCAGGCGCACCACGCTGGAGTGGACCTTCGGTGCCGGACGAAACGCGTGCGGCCCGAGGTCGAACAGATGCACGACCTCGAAGCGGTACTGCAGTACCACCGACAGGCGCCCGTAGTCCGGGGTGTCGGGGCCGGCGGCGATCCGCAGGGCTACCTCGCGCTGGAGCATCACGTGCGCGTCGCGCAGCCGGTCCGCGAGCTCGACCAGGCGCAGCAGGATCGGGGTGGAGATGTTGTAGGGCAGGTTGCCGACCACCCGCAGCGGCGCTGGCAGGCGGTCGAAGTCGAAGCGCAGCACGTCACCCTGATGGACGCACAGCTCGGCGCCCGGCAGCCGTGCCGGCAGCGACGCGGCGAGATCCCGGTCCAGTTCGATCACATGCAGTCGCCCTGCCGCGCTCGCCAGCGGCGCGGTGAGCGCGCCCAGCCCCGGACCGATCTCGACCACCGTGTCGCCCGGCCGCGGATCGACCGCGGAGACGATGGCGGCGATCGCCGCCGGATCGACCAGGAAGTTCTGCCCGAAGCGACGGCGGGCGCGGTGCGTGTCCACGCGGGCGCGGGCCTCAGAGGCCGGCGCGGCGGCGCGCGATGGCGATCGCCTCGGCGACCGCTTCGCGCAGGCTGCCGGAATCGGCTCGACCGCTGCCCGCGAGATCCAGCGCCGTGCCGTGATCGACCGAGGTGCGCACGATCGGCAGGCCGAGCGTGATGTTGACCCCGCGACCGAAACTCGCGTGCTTGAGTACCGGCAGGCCCTGGTCGTGGTACATCGCGAGCACCGCGTCGGCTTCGGCCAGCCGATCCGGATTGAACAGGGTGTCGGCCGGCAGCGGGCCGCGAGCGTCGATGCCCGCGGCGCGCGCGCGCACGAGCGCGGGCGCGATGATGTCGATCTCCTCGCGCCCGAGGTGTCCGCCCTCGCCCGCGTGCGGGTTGAGACCGGCGACCAGAATGCGCGGCGTGGCGAGCGCGAAGTCGCGTCGCAGCCCCTCGTGCAGGACGCGCAGCGTGGCGTCGAGCAGCGCCGGGGTGATCGCGGCGGGTACGGCCGACAGCGGCAGGTGGGTGGTGGCGAGCGCTACCCGCAGTCCGGCGCCGGCGAGCAGCATCACCACGTGTGCAGTGCCGGTCCGCTCCGCCAGGCGCTCGGTGTGGCCGGTGAACGCGATGCCGGCGTCGTTGATGACCCCCTTGTGCACCGGACCGGTGACCATCGCGTCATAGCTTCCCGTCAGGCACCCGTCGACGGCCGCATCGATGATCGCGAGCACGTGGCGAGCGTTGGCGGGTGCGAGGGTGCCGGGATGCACCGGTGTCGCGACCGGCAGGTGCAGGACCGGGAGGCGGCCAGGGCGCGGCGCGGGGATCGGGCTGTCGGGCTGCAGGGGGTCGAAGGCGACGGCGGCGCCCAGCGCGCGGGCGCGGGCGTCGAGTACCGCCGCATCGCCCAGCAGCAGCAGGCGAGCGCCCGGCGGCGTCGACTGCGCCAGGCCCACGCACAGGTCGGGTCCGATGCCCGCAGGCTCGCCGACGGTCACGGCCACCAGCGGTTCGTCCCGAGCCCGCGCGACAGCCTCGGCGGTCACGTCGGGCTCAGAGCTCGTCGAGCCGGATGCTGACGAAGGCGCGGTCGCGCAACTGCCGGACCCATTCCTGGACCGCTTCGTCGGCCTTGCGTGCGCGGATCGTCTGGCGCGCGAGCAGCCGCTGTCGCTCGACGGTGAGATCCTCGTTGCGCCGCTCCATCACCTGGATCAGGTGCATGCCGAAATCGGTGCGCACCGGCTGGCTGAGTTCTCCCGGCTTGAGCGCGTCCATCGTGCGCTCGAACTCGGGCACGGTGTCCCCGGGCGATATCCAGCCGAGTTCGCCGCCGCGCGCCGCGCTGCCGTCGTCGGAGTGCAGCCGCGCGAGCTCGGCGAAGGGCGTGCCGTTCTCGATGCGCTCGCGCAGGCCGACGAGCCGGTTGCGGGCATCGGTCTCCGAGGTGAGCTCGTTGATCCGGACCAGGATGTGCCGGGCCCGGGTCTGCTGCACGATGACCGGCGCGGTGGACGCACGACGGGCGCTTACCCGCAGGATATGGAAGCCGGCCGGGCTGCGCAGGACGGGGGAGATGTCGCCCACCTTCATCGAGCGCGTGGCCTCTGCGAACAGCGCAGGCCAGCGGTCGAGCGGGCGCGAGCCCATGTCGCCGCCTTTCAGCGCATCCGGTGCGTCGGAGAAGGAGGCGGCGATCTGACCGAAGTCGGCACCGCCGCGCACCGCGAGCAGCGCCTGCTCGGCGCGCGCGCGCCGCTCGGCGATCTGCTCGGGCGAGGCGCCTTCCGGCAGCCGGACGAGGATGTGCGCGAGCGTCAGTTCCTCGGCCGCGTTCTGCTGGGTTTCTCGGGTCCTGAGCAGGTCGTCGATCTCGGCGTCGGTCACCACGATGCGCGCCTCGACCTCCCGCTCGCGAAGCCTGACCATCGTCACCTCGTCGCGGACGTCTTCCCGGAACCGCGCGAACGACAGGCCGTCCCGCTCGAGCGCCTCCCGGAACTGCGGCAGGCTCAGCTTGCTGTCGGAGGCGATGCGGGTGATGATCTTCTCGAGCTGGCCGTCGTCGACGCGGATGCCGGTCTCGCGCGCGTGCTGCAGCAGCACCCGGTCCGAGATCATGCGCTCGAGCACCTGCCGCTCCAGCACGTCGGGGGGCGGAAGCGGGGTCTTCTGCTGCGCGAGCTGGGCCGAGATCACCCGCAGCCGCTGACCGAGTTCATGGCGGGTGATGACCTCGCCATTGACCACCGCGACGATGCGATCGAGCGTCAGCACCTTGCGCGGCGCGACCGGCTGCGCGATCGCCAGCACGGGCAGGAGCACGAGCGCGAGCGTGAGCGCGACCGGCGCGCCGAGGCCGCGGGGACGCAGGGGGGACCGGTTCGATGCGCGGGGGGTCATCGGGGTTCTGCGCGCCGGCGTGCGCTAGCGCATCGGATACGGAAGCTCATCGGGCGGCTGAAGACGGTTCAGCTCGGTCTCGGCATAGCCGGGGATGCTGCGCCGGAGGAGTTCGAGCGGGTTGGAACCGACGCGGGACAGACCGCGCAGCTCGATCTGGAAGAAGAACGTCGTGTTCGCCTGCTGGGTGGCGACCGCGATCCGGCTGGCAATGAACCTGAAACTCCAGCACGCCTCATCATACTGGAACCCCGCCAGCGCCTCCAGAATCGACCGGTCGCTCAGCGAAAAGTTGTAGCGGCCCAGCGTCGACCAGCGGTCGGAGAATCGCCACTGCCCGGAGAAATCCAGCTGCTCGAGCTGGCCCCGGTTGTAGCGATAGGCCGCGTTGACCAGCCGGCCGGGCTCGGGCATGTAGCGCACCCCCAGCGCCTGGCGGGCGAATTGCGACTGCGAGGTGCTGTACTGCGCCCCTGCCTCGACGCTCCAGGCCGGGACCACGCGCGCGGAGACCGCGGCGAGCAGGTCGGATTTCGACCGGTCGCGTCCCGCGCTGCCCGGCAGGCTGACCTGGAGGTCCTGAAGGTAGAAGCGCTGGGCGAGCGCGACGCGCAGCCGCTCGTGTCCGTTGGCCGGATCGATCAGCCGGGACACCGCGCCCGCGGTGATCTGGTTCGCGTCGGCGATGCGGTCGTTGCCGGCGTAGAGGTTTTCCTGGAACAGGGTGACCAGGCTGGGGTCGGGCAGTGCACTGTCGAAGACCGGCAGCTTCGACTGGTCGCGAAAGGGGATGTACGCGTAGAAAAGGCGCGGCTCCAGCGTCTGGACGAGATCGCGCGAGAACATCCGGGTGTCGCGCTCGAATACCACCCCGCTGTCGACCGACATGATCGGCAGCACGCGCGTGGCCGTGGGCAGGCTGGAGGACATCGGGTCCATCGCGTAGTGCGTGGCGTGCAGCGCGATGCGTGGCCGCACGAACCCGTATTCGTTCTGCAGCGGCAGCGTGAGGCTGGGATTGAACAGCGTGCGCTGCCCACGGGGCAGCGTGGGGTGCGAGAAGTTCACGTATTCGGCGGCGAGCCCGAGGTCGAAGCCGTTCACGTCCAGGCGCGTGGAGTTCAGCGCCACCTGCGGCAGCCGCGCGTAGGGCGGTGTCACCGGCGCGAGCGGATCCTGCAGGGTCTGGAAGCGCTGCATCCGCGCGATCAGTCCGCCCCATTCGGATACGCGTGCGAGCGTGGCATCGCGCAGCAGGTTGGCCTGCGAGGTGAGCGCGATGCGGGTCGAC
>JBIPNU010000060.1:0-8811 GCA_044370615.1 Burkholderiales bacterium | reverse complement strand
TCGACCTCGCCGATCGCCTGCAGACGCCGGTGTTCGTGATGACCGACCTCGACATCGGCATGAACCAGCGGCTCACGCCGCCGTTCCGCTGGAACGACGCACGCGAGTACGACCGCGGCAAGGTGATGACGCGCGAGATGCTCGACGAGGGGCGCGACTTCGGCCGCTACCTCGATGTGGACGGCGACGGCATCCCGTATCGCACCTACCCGGGCACCCATCCCACCAAGGGAGCGTTCTTCACGCGCGGGACCACGCGCGATGCGTACGCACGCTACTCCGAGGCGGGACCCGATTACGTCTACAACGTGCAGCGGCTGTTGCGCAAGTTCGATACCGCCCGCTCGCTCGTGCCCTCGCCGGTGCTGCGCGCGAGCGCCGAGCCTACCCGGCTGGGCGTGCTGTACTACGGATCCACCAGCCCCGCGATGGACGAGGCGATCGAGGCGCTGGAGGCCGAGGGACTGCACCTCGACCTCATGCGCCTGCGCGCCTTCCCGTTCGCCGACGCGGTGTCCGAGTTCATCGCCGCCCACGACCTCGTGTTCGTGATCGAGCAGAACCGCGATGCGCAGCTGCGCACGCTGCTCATGACCGAACTCAACGTGGATGCGGCCCGCGTGATGCCGGTGCTGCACTACGACGGCACGCCGATCACCGCCCGCTTCATCACCCGCGAGATCGGGGCGCAGGTCCGCGCCCTGGGCGTGGGTTCGGCCCCCGCTGCCGGGGGGCAGGCCGCAGGAGCCCGCTGAGATGACCTGGATCGCCAAGCCCCGCCTCCACCACCCCTCCCTCGAACGCAACCGGGTCGGCTACACGCGCCGCGACTACGAGGGCAAGATCTCCACGCTGTGCGCCGGTTGCGGCCACGACTCGATCTCGGCTGCGATCATCCAGGCCTGCTGGGAGCTCGACATCGAGCCGCACCGGGTGGCCAAGCTGTCGGGCATCGGCTGCTCCTCGAAGACGCCCGACTACTTCCTGGGCAACTCGCACGGTTTCAACACCGTCCACGGGCGCATGCCCTCGGTGCTCACCGGTGCCAACCTCGCCAACCGCGAGCTGATCTACCTCGGGGTGTCCGGCGACGGCGATTCGGCCTCGATCGGCTTTGGCCAGTTCGCGCACGTGATGCGGCGCGGCGTGAACATGGCCTACATCGTCGAGAACAACGGCGTGTACGGTCTCACCAAGGGCCAGTTCTCGGCCACGGCCGACCAGGGCTCGAAGTCCAAGCGCGGCGTGGTCAATACCGACTCGCCGATCGACATGGTGAGCGTGGCCCTGCAGCTGGGCGCCACCTTCGTCGCCCGCGGCTTCTCCGGGGACAAGCCGCAGCTCGTGCCGCTCATCAAGGCGGCGATCGCGCACCCGGGGGCGGCCTTCATCGACGTGATCAGCCCGTGCGTGGCCTTCAACAACCACGCCGGCAGCACCCGCAGCTACGACTTCGTGCGCGAGCACAACGAAGCGGTGAACCGCCTCGACTTCTGGCCCTCTCGCGAGGCGATCACCGCCGAGTACGCGGAGGGCGAGGTCATCGACGTCGCGCAGCACGACGGCTCGGTGCTGCGGCTGCGCAAGCTGGCGGCCGACCACGATCCGACCGATCGCGTCGGCGCCCTCAACCTGGTGCAGTCCCGTTCCGCCCAGGGCGAGCTGGTCACCGGGCTGCTGTACGTGGATCCCGACCCCGAGGACCTGCACCGCCATCTGGGCACGGTCGAGCAACCGCTCGCCTCGCTGGGCGCGCGCGAACTCTGCCCCGGCCAGGGGGCGCTCGAACGGATCAACGCCAGCCTGCGCTGAGCGTCGCGGCGGGTCGGGCAGCGGCGACCGCGCGCCCGCGCCGCGGGACCGCGGCAGGCGCACGACCGCTGCGCGGGTCGGGCAGCGGCGACCTCGCCGCCGCGCGCCGAGGTCGGCGAGGCTCGCGTGGGGCGGGCGCGTACCGGTGAGAGCGTGGTGCGGTCGCTCAGCGCGGGCGCAGGCGCTGCGGGAAGGTCTTCACGAACTTGTCGACCTTGGGGGCGACCACGTACTGGCAGTAGGGCTCGTGGCCGTGACTGTCGAAATAGCCCTGGTGGTAGTCCTCGGCCGGCCAGAAGGTGCTGGCCGCCGACACCTCGGTCACCAGCGGCGCGCCGAACCGGCCGCTCGCCTGCAGGGCCGAGATGACCGACTGCGCCTCGTCGCGCTGGCGCTCGTCGTGGAAGAAGATCGCCGAGCGGTACTGCGGGCCGACATCGTTGCCCTGCCGGTCACGGGTGGTCGGGTCGTGGATGGCGAAGAAGATGTCGAGCAGGTCGGCGTAGGCGATGCGCGCGGGATCGAAGCGCACCTGCACCACCTCCGCGTGCCCGCTGCGGCCGCTGCACACCTGCGCATAGGTGGGCTGCGGCACATGGCCACCCATGTAGCCGGAGACGGACGAGAGCACGCCATCGGCTCGCGCGTAGACGGCCTCGAGGCACCAGAAGCACCCCCCTCCGAGCGTGGCGAGCGCGGTGTCGTCGGGGGTGGCGTGCGGGTCGGTCATCGTCGGGCTCCATCGGGGCGAGATTTGCCCCGCCGGCGTGATGCTAACTCCCCGGCCGGGGTGTCCGGGTCGCGCCGGCCGCTGACCCGCGCGCATGGAACCAGCGACGTACGCAGGCCTGGGCGAGCGCATCGGTGGCGTCGACGATCGCGAATCCCTGCGCGGGTGCGTCCGTGAACGCGAGCGGCAGTTCGGTGCAGCCGAGCAGCACCGCCTGCGCGCCTCGCGCGCGCTCGCGATCGAGCGCGAGGCGCGCCAGCGTGCGCGCGCGATCGAGTTCGCCAGCCTTCACCGCGTCGATCGCAGGATCCACGCAGTCCTGCTGCAGCCGCGGGTCGAAGGGCAGGGCCTGCAGGTGCCGACGCGCGAGGTGTGGCCCGTAGAAGCCTGCGCGGTGGGTGCCGCGCGTGGCGAGCAGCGAGACGCGCGCCCGTGCCTCGAGGCGGCTGGCGAGCGCCTCGCCTGCTGCCTCGGCGATGTGCAGCAGCTCGATCCCGCTCTCGCGCGCCAGCGCCTCGTGCCAGTGATGGGCGGTATTGCAGGCGATCGCCGCGAGCGTGACGCCGCAACCGCGCAGGCCGCGCAGGCCGGCGAGCATCGCCGGCAGCGGGGATTCGCCATCGCCCTCGATCGCCGGCACCCGCGGCGGGACCTGGGGTACCGACCAGACCACGACCGGGATGTGGTCCTCGTCGCGGCGGGCGGGCGTGGCAGCCACCAGCTTGGCGAGGAAGTCGACGGTGGCGAGCGGCCCCATGCCGCCGAGGATGCCGAGCTTGGGAGAGAGGTCTGCCGACATGGCGAGGGAGCGGGCGGGCGGAAGAAGGACGCGAGGGCCGCGCGGACGCGGCACGCGATCGGCGCATGCTGGTTCAGCCTAGCAGAAGCCGCGGGCGTGCAGGCCCGCTCGCAGTCCGCGCGTGCGCGAGCCGGGGCATCACCGATGCGCTGTTCGCGGGTCAGGCGCCGGTTCGCTCGCAGTCCGCACGCGCGGACGGGGGGCTGCGCGAAGCCTCGGGTATCATTCAGGATTGCGGCGGCGAGTCGTGTCGCAGCCGCGCGCTCGACGCTCCCGGAACCGTCCCCATGCCCGCTCCCACCCCGCCGCAGGATCCCGCCCAGGCCCCGCACCTGGTCCAGAACTGGTCGGTGGAGAAGCCGATGGCGCGCTCGCGCGGCGGGGTGGTGGCGGCGCAGAACCGCATCGCCGCGCGCGCCGGGGCGCGGGTGCTTGCCGAGGGCGGCAACGCGATCGACGCGGCCGTGGCTACCGGCTTCGCGCTGGCCGCCTGCGAGCCGTGGAACAGCGGGCTGGGTGGCATCGGCTACATGCTGGTCTACCTGGCCGCCGAGGACCGGGTCTATGTCGTGGACTTCGGTCCGAAGTCCCCGGCCCGGATCGATCCGGCTGACTTTCCGCTCACCGGCGGCACCACCACCGACCTGTTCACCTGGCCGTCGGTCAAGGACGATCGCAACGTGCACGGCCCCTGGTCGTTCGCGATTCCCGGACACGTGGAAGGGCTGGGCTTCGCGCTCGAGCGCTTCGGCACCCGCGGCCTCGCCGAGGTGATGGCCCCGGCGATCGAACTGGCCGAGCAGGGGCTGGCGGTGGACTGGTACCTCACCCTGCGCGTGGCTGCAGCCGCGCGCGATCTCGCCCGCTATCCCACCACGCGCGGCATCTGGATGCCCGACGGCCTGCCGCCGGTGACGCCCCCCGGTGCCGAGTACCAGCGGCTGTCGCTGACCGGGCTCGCGCGGACGATGCGCGCGATCGCGCAGGGTGGTCGGCGCGAGTTCTACGAGGGCGAGGTCGCCCGCTCGATCGTCGAGGACACCCGGCGCATGGGTGGCGTGCTGTGCGCCGAGGACCTGGCGGGCTTCCGCGCCCGCCTGCTCGAGCCGCTGGAGATCGACTACCGAGGCGCCCGGCTCTCGCTCGCGCCCGGGCTCACCGCCGGACCGACGATGGCGCAGGTGCTCGGGCAACTCGTCGACCAGAAGTTCGTGAAGGGCCCGCCGACGGCCGAGAGCTTCGTCGCGTGGGCGCAGTCGCTGCGCGAGGCCTACAGCCAGCGGCTCGCCGGCATGGGGGAGGGCACGGTCGACGTCACCGAGATCGCGGCCGGTGCCGAGGCGCGTTCGCCCTCCTGCACCACGCACCTGAACGTCGTCGATCGGGACGGCAACATGGTCGCGCTCACCCAGACGCTCCTGTCGGTGTTCGGCAGCCGGGTCGTCCTCCCCGGCACGGGCGTGCTGATGAACAACGGCATGAACTGGTTCGATCCGCGTCCGGGTTCGCCCAACGCGATCGGGCCGGGCCGCCGCGCGCTCACCAACATGTGCCCGGCCATCGCCCGCCGGAACGGCAAGCCGTGGTTCGCGATCGGCGCCTCGGGCGGCAGGCGGATCATGCCGGCGGTGATGCAGCTCACCTCGATGATGATCGACCACGGCCTCGACCTGGAGAAGGCCTTTCACCAGCCGCGGATCGACGCGAGCGGCAACGACTTCGTCGGCGTGGACCCGCGGCTGCCGGCCGGCGTGCGCAAGGCGCTGGCCGCGCGCTTCCCGATCCGGCTCACCGAACTGGCGGTGTACCCGACGAACTTCGCCTGCCCGAGCGCGGTTCTGAAGGATCCGCTGAGCGGCAACGGCTTCGGCATCACCGACGTGCTGTCGCCCTGGTCGGGCGCGGTCAGCGAGGACGAGGCCTGACCGGCGCCGCACCCGGACGACCGCGCACGGCGGATCTAGAAGAACACTTCGAAGATCAGCAGCCAGACGCCGAGCAGCGCGACGGCCATGATCAGCGGCAGGCCGGGCAGCAGCCAGGCGCTCGGGTGCGTGCGCGTGGACCGGATGTCGGACTCGGGAAGGTCTTCGTAGCGCTGAACGCTCATCGCGGTGGCCTCCATGGCGTGGGATGACGCGCCCAGTGTCCCGAAGGCCGGGAGCCGCGGTGTTGATGCAGGTCAAACCCGGCGCGGGTGATGCGCCGCGACCGGCGGCGCGGCGGCGCGCGCGGCGTCATCGGCTGCGGCGCGCAGTGCCGTGCGCAAGGCGCGCAGCGCGCCCAGGTGCGTGCTCGTGGCCCGGTGCACGAGACAGACCGGGCTTGCCGGCAGCGCAGGCCGCACCGGCAGCGCGCGGATGCGGCCGGCGAACTCGGATGCACGTGCGGCGCTCTGCGGGGCGAGCGTGAGCAGCCCACCCTCGGCCGCCATCGCGAGATTGGACGCATAGGACGCCGATTCCACGCGTGGCCGCGGCGGCTCGAGGCCCGCGGCACGGAACGCGCCGTCGATCAGCGCCCGACCA
The DNA here is from genome assembly GCA_044370615.1 of Burkholderiales bacterium. Lineage (GTDB taxonomy): Bacteria > Pseudomonadota > Gammaproteobacteria > Burkholderiales > CAIKXV01 > CAIKXV01. The sequence continues at coordinate 2,942 of JBIPNU010000060.1, read as the reverse complement.
TGACTGCCCGGCGGCGGAAGAACCCAGTCGCGATCGCGCAGGCGCGCAAGCGGGACCGGCGAGCGGGGTGGCGGCGCGGCCGACGTGACCGGCGCACCCTCGACCACCACCGTGCGTTCCTCGAACAGCCGCTCGACCACCAGCGCGCCCGGATCGGTTCGCCCCGATCCTGGCGGCTCGCGGCCGACCACCGCATCGAGCGACCCGTCCGCGAGGGAGTCGAGCAGCGCGAGCGCCGGGCCTTCCCGCACGCTCAGGTGCAGGGCCGGCTCGGCACGCAGCAGGCGCGCGAACGCCCGCGGAAGCAGCCACTGCAGGGCCCGCGGGATCGCGCCCACGCGCAGCAGCGGCCGCCCCTGATCGCGGGCCGCCAGGGCGACCAGATCGAGTTCGGCCATGGCGACCGCCAGCCGCTCGATGACCGTGCGGCCGAACCGGGTCGGCCGCGCCCCGCGCCGGTCGCGCGCGAACAGCGGCTGGCCGAGCAGCGATTCGGCCGCGTTGAGCAGCATCGAGGCCGCCGGCTGGCTGGTGCCCAGCGCCCGTGCCGCCCCGTGCAGCGAACCTTCGGCGGCGATGGCCGCGATCAGGCGCATCTGCCGCGGCGAGAGCCGGCTGGCGGCCGATTCGCGGGTCGTGGGCGGCGCGGCGGGCGGTCGCGCCGGGAACTGCGGCGCGGCCAAGGGGGCACGGCGGCGTGGATCCATCAGGAAAACCGATCACGTTATTGGTCAGTGTGATCGTATACCTTATCGACAGGCTGACCTGTCGTCGAGGCGTGCGGATCCGGCCTTGCCGATTGCCGTACGCCGGCAGCCGGCGCGCGGGGCCCGTGATCCGCACCGATCGCGACCGCGACCGGGTCGCGCCCGATGCTCCGCGCCCGCCGTCTCCGTCCACCCTTGCCTGCCGCCCGCATGACCGCCTTCCGCCTGACTCGCCTCTCCCCCGCCCTGGCCGCCGACGTCGAGGGACTCGACCTCACCGAGCCCCTGGATGCGAACACGCTCGCGCTGCTGCGCGCGGCGTGGCTCGAGCACCTCGTGCTGCGCTTCCGCGGGCAGGTGCTCACCGACCCGCAACTGCTCGCCTTCTCCCGCCAGTTCGGCGAACTCGACCCGCCGGGCCCCAACCCCTACGGCGCGCCGTTCAACCCGGAGCACCCCGAGATCAACGTGATCTCCAACCTGCGCGAGGGCGACCGGCCGCTGGGCAACCTGGGCGATGGCGAGGCGGTCTGGCACCAGGACATGACCTACGTCGAGGCGCCACCGATGGCCTCGATGCTGATGGCGCTCGAGGTGCCGCCCGAGGGTGGCGACACCTTCTGGTCGAACCTGCATCTGGCCTGGGACACGCTGCCCGCCGACCTGCGTCGCGAGGTCTCGGGGCGCGTGGCGATTCACGATTCAACCTACAACAGCGCCGGCATGATGCGCCGGGGCATGAAGCCGGTGACCGATCCGCGCGAGGCGCCGGGCGCCCGGCACCCGCTGGTCGTCGTGCACCCGGAGACCGGCCGGCAGATGCTGCTGCTGGGACGGCGCCGCAACGCCTGCGTGCCGGGACTGCCGCTCGCCGACAGCGAGGCGCTGCTCGATGCGCTCTGGGCCCACGCGACCCAGCCCGCCTTCGCGTTCCGCCAGCAGTGGCGGGTGGGCGACCTCCTGCTGTGGGACAACCGCTCGACACTGCATCGGCGCGATGCCTTCGATCCCGCGTCGCGGCGGCGGATGCACCGGACCCAGATCCGTGGCGCGGTGCCCGTCCCGGCTGGCGTCGGCGAGGCGCTCGCCGCATGAGCGCCGGGGCCGGTGTCGGGCCGCAGGGGCTGCGCATCGCCCGGGTCGAGGCCTGGGGCGTGGCGGTGCCGCTGGTGGGCGAGGGCTTCCGCAACGCCTACTCCACCCGCCGCTCGCAGAAGAGCGTGGTCGTACGCCTCACCGCCGACGACGGCTCGGTCGGGCTGGGCAACATCGATCCGTCGCCGGGCTATTCGGTGGAGACGGTCGAGGATTCGCTGGCGGCCATCCGCGAGCGGCTGGCCGCTGCGGTGACCGGCGAGCCGGTCGCCAACGTCCATGCGCTGCTCGCGCGCATGGATGCGGCGCTAGCCGGCCACCTCGATGCGAAGGCCGCGCTGGAGATGGCCTGCACCGACCTGCTGGCGCGCGCCTGCGGCCTCGCGGTGCACGAGTGGCTGGGTGGCGCGGTGCGCGACCGGGTCTCGTTCAACGCGTGGATCGGCATCCTGTCGCCGGAGGCGGCAGCCGCGGAGGCCCGGGCCTGGTTCGATCGTGGCTTTCGCTCGGCGAAGATCAAGGTGGGCGGGGGCATCGAGGCCGACCGCGACCGCGTGCTCGCGGTGCGCGAGGCGGTCGGCCCGGGAATGGCCTTGCGCATCGACGCCAATGCCGGCTACGACCCGGACACCTCGATCGCGCTCGCGCGCTCGCTCGAAGGGGCCGGGTTGCAGTTGTTCGAACAGCCGGCGGCCGCCGACGATCTCGCCGGACTCGCGCGCGTGCGCGCACGCGTCGAAGTGCCGGTGATGGCCGACGAATCGGTCACCGATCACGCGAGCCTGATCGCGATCGTGCGCGCGGGCGCGGCCGACCTGGTCAAGCTCAAGGTGATGAAGCAGGGCGGGTTCCTGCGCACGCGGCGCATGCTCGAGACCGCGCAGGCGGCCGGCTTGCGCGTGGTGATCGGGCACGGGTTCGGGCTGGGCATCAACACCGCCGCGGAGATCATGCTCGCGGCCACCAGCGAGGCGGTGATCGACGGGCTGGAATGCGTCGGGCCGCTCAAGACCGCGCAGGATATCGTGACCCGTCGCTTCGACCTGTCGACCGGCAGCCTCGACCTCCCCTCCGGACCGGGGCTGGGCGTGGAGCTGGACCCCGAACGGCTCGCCGAGTTTTGCTTCGGCTGATCATGCG
>JBIPNU010000059.1:0-8922 GCA_044370615.1 Burkholderiales bacterium | reverse complement strand
TCTGCGCATACATGCTGTGGTCGGGCATCAACTACGCGAAGCTCAACGGCCTGATCGCCGTGGGTGTCCTGCTCGCGGGCATCCCGGTGTACCTGTGGGCCCGGGCGACGAACGACCGGGTCCGCTGACCGAAGTCCGCCCGGCGACGCGCAGGCGCCGGGCGCAGCCTGCCTGTCGGCGCGGGGCATCCGCGCCACGCTACGCCCTGGGATCGAAGGAGTCAGGATGAAACTGGTGACGTTCTCCGATGCGGCCGGACGCCGCATCGGCGTGATGGACGAGGCGGCGGGCAGCGTGATCGACCTGTCGGTCGCAGCGCCCGCGCTCCCGCGCGAGATGACCGCGTTCGTCGCGGCCGGCGAGGCGGCGCTGGCCGCCGCGCGCGCCGCGCTCGGCACGGGGCAGGGGCGTCTTGCCTCCGCCGCGGTGCGACTGGAGGCGCCGATTCCGCGCCCGGCAAAGAACATCCTGTGCGTGGGGAAGAACTACCACGAGCATGCGAAGGAATTCCACCAGTCCGGCTTCGACGCGAGCGCGGGCAAGGACGCGATTCCCGACGTGCCGATCATCTTCACCAAGTGGCCCAACTCGGTGATCGGGCCGCAGGTGGCCATCCCCGGCAGCGAGGACCCGACCGCCTCGGTCGACTACGAGGGTGAGCTCACGGTGGTCATCGGTCGCACCGCGCGCCGGGTGCGCAAGGCCGACGCGCTGTCGCACGTCTACGGGTACACGATCATCAACGATGCGACCGCGCGCACGCTGCAGCACCGGCACAAGCAGTGGTTCCTGGGCAAGAGCCTGGACGGCTTCTGCCCGATGGGACCGTGCATCGTCACCGCCGACGAGATCCCGGACCCCACCCGCCTGCGCCTGCAGACCCGCGTCAACGGCGAACTGCGGCAGGATGCGCCGGTCTCCGACCTGATCTTCGACATTCCTACCCTGATCGAGGAGATCTCGGCGCTGATGACGCTCGAGCCCGGCGACCTGATCGCGACCGGTACCTGTGCCGGAGTGGGCATCGGATTCAACCCGCCGAAGTACCTGGTCGCAGGCGACGTGGTCTCGATCACGATCGAGCCGATCGGCACGCTGGTCAATCCGGTGGCCTGAGCGGAGGGTCGGAGACGTGGCGGCCACGGGGTTCGAGGTCCGGCGCAGCGCCGGGGCACTGGGCGCGGAGATCCTCGGCATCGATCTGTCGCAGTCGCTCGACGAGGCCACCGCGCAGGCGCTGCGCGCGGCGTGGCTGGAGCACCAGGTGCTGTTCTTCCGCGACCAGAGCCTGGACTCCGACCAGTACCTTCGCCTCGCGCGCTGCTTCGGCGAGCCGGTCGAGTACCCGTTCATCCGCGGGCTGGACGGCTATCCGATGATCACCCCGGTGGTGAAGCTCGAGCACGAGCGGCACAACTTCGGCGGCGTCTGGCATGCCGACACGACCTACCTCGAAGAGCCGCCCAAGGCCTCGATGCTGCTCGCACGCGAGGTGCCCCCGTTCGGGGGAGACACGCTGTTCGCCAGCCAGACCGCCGCCTGGGAGGCGCTGTCGCCCGGGCTGCAGCAGACCCTGTCGGGCCTCCTCGGCGTCTCCAGTTCGGCCAAGGCCGACGTGAGCCGTACCCGCGAGGATCGCATCCGCGATGCCGGTCGCGCCGATGCGCGACGCGAGTACTGCGCCGAGCATCCGGCGGTGCGCACCCATCCGGAGACCGGACGGCGTGCGCTGTACGTGAACATCGCGCACACCGCGCGCTTCGCCGGCTGGACCGAAGAGGAGAGCGCTCCGCTGCTCGCCTGGCTGTTCGAGCACCAGGTGCGCCCCGAGTTCACCTGCCGCTTCAGCTGGCGGCCGGGTTCGATCGCGCTGTGGGACAACCGCTGCGTGCAGCACAACCCGGTCAACGACTACCACGGCTACCGCCGCGTGATGCACCGGATCACCCTGCGGGGCGACCGGCCGCGCTGACCACGCCCCCCGGCGAGGTCGCGAACGAGGAGATCGAGATGAGCAATCGGATCGCGAGGAGGATCGGTCGGATCACCACGGTGGCGGTCGCGCTGGGCCTGGGCGCACTGCCAGTCGCCGTGCTGGCGCAGGCGCAGCCGCCGGGCTGGCCGGCACGGACCATCCGTTTCGTGGTCCCCCAGGCGGTGGGCGGGGCCTCCGATGCGCTCGCGCGGATCATGGCGCAGCAACTGGCCGACCGCTGGGGCCAGCCGGTGGTGGTGGACAACCGTGCCGGGGCGGGCGGGAACATCGGCAACGAGCTGGTCGCGCGCGCGGCCCCCGACGGCTACACGTGGCTGCTGGGCTTCGTCGGCACCCACGCGATCAACCCTGCGCTCTACAAGGGACTCACCTGGGATCCACAGCGCAGCTTCACGCCGATCGCCACCCTGGCAAGCGTGCCGTTCGTGATCGCGGTCAATCCGCAGGTGCCGGCGCGCAGCGTCCCCGAGCTGGTTGCCCTCGCGCGGGCAAAGCCGGGCGAGGTTCGCTTCGGATCGGCCGGCAACGGCACGGTGAACCATCTGCTCGGCCCGATGCTGGGCAGCGCCGCCGGCGTGCGCTTCACGCACGTGCCCTACAAGGGCGCCGCCGGCGCGATCGCCGATACGTTGTCGGGCCAGGTGCAGTTCACCTTCACCAGCATGCCCTCGGTCATCGGCCACCTGAAGGCGGGCAGCCTGCGCGCGATCGCGGTCACCAGCGGCCGGCGGGCCGACCTGCTGCGCGACGTGCCGACCATCGCCGAGTCCGGCTTCGCCGGCTTCGACGTCACGCCCTGGTTCGGCGTGCTCGGTCCCGCCGGCATGCCGTCCCCGCTGGTGGCCTGGATCAACCGCGAGATCAACCGCCTGCTCGCCGCGCGCGAGGTGGCCGACCGATTCGCGAACCAGGGCGCGGAGGTGCTGGCGGGAAGCTCCGAGGACTTCGCACGCATCCTCGCCGCCGACGTCGCGCGCTGGGGGAAGATCGTCCGCGAGACCGGCGCGACCGTCGATTGAGCGCCGGCGCGGTATCGCGGCACTGCCAACCCGCGGACGCGCCTGAAGTACACCGAGGCGCTCGCCGCGACGGGCATGCCGACCGCCGGCGATGCGACGGCAGCCCGTCGGGGTGTGTCTCGTTCGCATGCGCGGGGCGGGTCTGCCGTCCGTGCATCGCCGCGCAGCCCGCGGACACGCGACCGTGGGCGTGACGGGTATGGGGAGGCGTCGGTCCCCGCAGGCACGCGCTGCAAGCCGCGGTCGGCAGCCGACGGGACGAAAGGTTGCCGTAAGCCGCGAGGCGTAGCGTTCGCTGCCGGCTGGACGAATGGCGACGGGCCATGCGTCCGAGGCAACGAGGGCAGGGGCTGCGCAAGATGAGGGCAGGAGCGGTCGGGTCGGGCACGGCGTGCGACGCCACCTCGCGGCGAGCACGCGGGCGAGCGCAGGCGCGCGTCCTCGGGCGACGCGCGGCGGCCACGATCGCGATCCTGGTCGTGTCCAGCCTGATCGTGGCCGGATGCGGCTCCGAGCCACCGGCCGGGCCTGCCGCCTCGCGCGACCGGGCTTCGACCGCGCTCTCCGACCCCCAGCGCCAGTTCGTCAAGGTCGAGACGGTCGGCGGCGGTGGCGAGGCGTCGACTCAGGCGATGCCGGCGAGGCTCGCCTATCGGCCGCAGGCGTTGTCGGCCGTCGGCGTGCCGTTCTCCGGTCGTATCCTGCGCGTGCTGGTACGCCCCGGCGAGGCGGTCTCCGCGGGCATGCCACTGGTGGTGCTGCAGAGCGCGGATGTGTCCGCTGTGCGCGCACAGGTCGATCAGGCGGCCGCGCGCAGTGCAGCCGCCGAGGACCAGTTGCGTCGCCAGAACGAGATGATGGCGCGGGGTGTCGGTCTGGAAGTCGAGCGGGTCGAGGCGCAGGCGCGCGCGACCGAAGCGAAAGCCGAACTCGACCGAGCCCGTCGCACGCTGGGGCTCGCCGGCGGGGGCGAGCCCGGCGAGGTGATCCTGCGCGCGCCTGCCGGTGGCGTCGTCGTGAGCGTGCGCGCGACGGCCGGGGCGGTGGCCGAGCCCGCTGGCGAACCGCTGATCGAGATCGCCGATGCGTCCCGGCTCTGGGTGGTGGCCGAGGTCGCCGAGCGCGACGTGACCCTGGTCAGCCGGCGGCAGGGCGCGCGCGTGCGGGTACCCGCGGCCAACCTCGAGTTCGATGCGACTGTCGACGGACTGGGTTCACAGGTCGATCCCGAGTCGCGGCGCCTGCCGGTGTATCTCGCGATGAAGACCCCACCCCGCGGACTCACGGCCGGCATGCTGGCCGAAGTCCGCTTCTCGGGTGCCCGTGAGGGTCTTTCGGTGCCCGTGGCGGCAGTGCTGATCAAGGACGGCCGACGCCGCATCGTGTACGTGGAGCGCGAGGACGGACGATTCGTCGCACGCGAGGTGCGCATCGGACAGGTCGCTGGCGGACGCGTGACGGTGCTCGAAGGACTCAGCCCGGGTGAACGCGTCGTGATCCAGGGCACGCTGCTGCTCGACGGCGAGGCGGAGCAACTGCTTTGAGCGGGTTGCGAACGCAGCGCGGGAAGGACGGGGAGCACGCGTGCTGAGCCAGCTGATCCAGGCCTGCGTGCACCGCCGCGTGGCGGCGGTGTTCGTCACGCTGGTGGTGGCCGCCTTCGGCGTGCGCGCGTACCTCGACACGCCGATCGAGGCTTTCCCCGACGTGACCAATGCCCAGGTCACCGTCATCTCGCAGATGCCCGGCTATGCAGCCCAGGAGATCGAGCGACTGGTGACCGTACCCCTCGAGCGCGTGCTCAACGGTACGCCCGGCATGACGCTGATGCGTTCGCAGAGCCTGTTCGGGTTGTCGCTGATCACGCTCACCTTCCGCGATGGCGCCGATCCGTTCGCCTCGCGCCTGCTGGTCGCGCAGCGGCTCACGCAGGCGGAGCTGCCCGACAAGGTGCAGCCCAAGCTCGCGGCCGAGGCCACTCCACTGGGCGAGGTGTATCAGTTCCGCCTGGTGAGCGACCGGCACGACCTCTACCAGCTGCGCGCCGAACTGGAGTGGACGGTCAGCCGCCACCTGCGCGGCGTGCAGGGCGTGGCCGACATGGTCGCCTTCGGGGGCTTCCTCAAGGAAGTGCACGTGGTGCCGGATCCCGCGCGGCTGCACGCCGCCGGGGTGTCCCTGTCCGAACTCGACACCGCGATCGCCGGCGCCAGCGTCAATGTCGGAGGTGGCTTCCTGCGCCGCGGCGAGCAGGAGCTCACGATCCGCAGCCTCGGCTTCATCGAATCGGCCGAGGACATCCGCGGCATCGTGCTCAGGAGCCGCGGGGGGTCGCCGATCAGCGTGGGCGATGTCGCCGAGGTTCGCCAGTCCTACACGCCGCGACGCGGCTCGGTCGGCTGGAACGAGCAGCCCGAGGTGGTCGAGGGGTTCGTGCTGATGCGCCGCGGCGAGAATCCCTCGCGGGTGCTCGCGGGGATACACGATCGCGTGCGCGAGCTGAACGAGGAGATCCTGCCCTCGGGCATGCGGATCGAGCCGTTCTACGATCGCAGCACGCTGATCGAGCGCACGCTGAACACGGTGCACGAGAACCTGCTGCACGGGTTCGTGCTCGTGGTGGGGGTGGTGTGGCTTTTCCTGCGCAGTCTTTATGGCTCGGCGATCGTCGCAGTGGTGATTCCGCTGTCGCTGCTCGCCGCGTTCCTGGGCCTGCACGCGCTCGGGCTTCCGGCCAACCTCATCTCGATGGGGGCGATCGATTTCGGCATCCTGGTCGACGGCGCCGTCGTGCTGGTGGAAAACGTCCAGCATGCGCTGCGCCACCAGCGGCCCCGCGATCGCGCGGGCGTAATCCGCGTGGTGATCCAGTCGGCGGTCGACAGCGGAAAGCCGACGCTCTACGCGATGCTGATCATCATCGTCGCCCTGCTCCCGGTGTTCACGCTCGAGTCGGTCGAGGGGCGCATCTTCCGCCCGCTGGCGCTCACCTACGCGTTCGCGCTGCTCGGCGCGCTGGTCTTCGCGCTCACGATCGTGCCTGCCCTGTGCGCGTTCGCCTTCCGCCCGGGCGATGCGGATACCCGCGAGCCCCAGTGGCAGGCCTGGCTCGCCCACTGGTATCGGCGCGCGCTGGGCCGGTTGCTGCGCGCGCGCGCGAAGGTCATTGGCGCAGCCCTGCTGCTCGTGATCCTCGCCGCGCTGGCGGCCCGCAGCGTCGGCACCGAGTTCCTGCCCGAACTCGACGAGGGCGATTTCCTCGTCTTCGTCGAGATGCCCGCCAGCGTCTCGCTCGAGCGAGGCCAGGAGATCCTGCGCGAGGTACGTCGCCGCATCCTCGCTTTCCCCGAGGTCAAGGAAACGCTCTCCGAGCACGGTCGTCCCGAGGATGGAACCGACAACGAGGGCGTGAACACGTCGGAGACCTTCGTGCGGCTCAAGCCGCGGGAGGACTGGCGCAAGGGTATCGACAAGGTGGAGCTCATGCGCGAGATGCGCGCGTCGCTCAACGGCATCCCGGGCGTGCGCTTCAATTTCTCGCAGCCGATCAAGGACAACGTGGAGGAGGCGGTCAGCGGCGTGCGCGGCAAGGTGGTGCTGAAGATCTTCGGGGACGATCTCGCCGCCATGCGCGTCGCGCTGGTGGAGGCGATCCAGGTCCTCGGGCGGATCGAGGGCGTGGTCGAACTCGATCTCTTCCGCGACTCCGCCACGCCCCAGTTGCAGATCATCCTCGATCGGGCGGCGCTCGCCCGCGCCGGGGTGACGATGGCCGATGCGCAGCAGACGATCGAGACTGCTCTGGCGGGCAAGGTGGTCACGCAGTTCTTCGAGGGCGAGCGGGTGGTGCCGATCCGGGTCATCCTTCCGCTGGAGGCGCGCGATGACGCCGAGCGCATCGGTGCCATCACCCTGACCGGCGCCGACGGCGCGCGCGTCCCCCTGGCCCAGCTCGCACGCATCGAGTCCACCACCGGGCTCGCGAAGATCAACCGCGAGGGCAATACGCGGTTCCTGGCGCTCAAGTTCAATGTCGAGGATCGCGATCTCGGCTCGACCGTCCGGGAGGCGGTGCGTGCGGTGAGGGAGAACGTGAAGCCGCCCGAGGGTCACCGCTTCGTCTGGGGCGGGGAGTTCGAGAACCAGCAGAGGGCGGTGGCCCGCCTGCAGCTGATCGTGCCGGTGGCGGTGCTGCTCGTGCTCGCGCTCCTCTACATGGCGATGCGCAGCGGGCGCACCGTGATCGCGATCCTGTTCACCGTTCCCTTTGCCCAGACCGGGGGCGCATTCGCGCTTTTCCTCGCCGGCGTCCCGCTGTCGGTCAGCGCGGCGATCGGATTCATCACGCTTCTCGGACAGGTATCGCTGATGGGTCTGTTGCTGCTCGGAGCGACCGAGGAGCGGCGCCGTGCGGGCGAGTCGCTGGAGAAGGCGCTGGTCTCCGGGTGCGCCGATCGGCTTCGGCCGGTGCTGATGGCCTCGATGCTGGCGATGTTCGGCCTGCTGCCGATGGCGCTGGCCACGGGCGTCGGATCCGAGACGCAACGACCGTTCGCGCTGGTGGTGGTCGGCGGGATGGCGACCACGATGCTGGTGTCGCTGTTCGTCCTGCCGGTGCTCTACAGCCTGCTGACGCCGCGGCGCCTGGTGACCCCGGAGGAGCAGGACGCATGGGAGCGCGGGTGATGCCCGGGTGGAAAGTCCGGAGCCGCCGGCCGGGCGGCTGGCGCCTCGCGCTCGCGACCGTCCTCCTGCTGGCGGCGTTTCCGCTCGCTGCCGACCCCGGTACCGGCAAGGGTGCGGTCGACCCGGCGTACCCGCGGCGCGCGGCGGACCCGGCGCTCGCGCTGCCTGCGGAGGTGGACCTGGATGCCGTGCTGCGCCTCGCGCGCGAGGCGAGCCCGCGACTGGCTGCCGAGCGCGAGGCGGTGGCTGCCGCCGAGGCGCGCCGGGTCACCGCCGGCCTGCTTCCCAATCCTCGGATATCGCTCTCGCAGGGTCGCCGCGCGACGGCAGCCCAGACCCTGTTCGAGGGCCGCAGCGCGACGGACGCCCGGGTCGAGTTTCCGCTGCTGCTTGCCGGGCAGCGGGGCGCGCGGGGCGACGCGGCGCAACGGTGGATCGATACCGCGCGCGCGCGGCTGGCGCTGGGCGGGAGTGTGCTCGCCGAGGAGGCCGCGGTGGCCTACGTCGCCGCGCTGGGTTCGCGCGCGCGGCTGGCGACGCTCGATGGCGCGCTCGAGCGCATCGACCGGATCGCCGCGGTGGTGGCCGGGCGAGAGGCGAGCGGGCTCGCCAGCCGCTTCGACGTCGCGCGGGTCGAAGTCGAGCGTGCGGCGCTTCGGGCGCGTCGCGAGGGCGAACTGGCCGAGGCCGGCGATGCGCTCGGAGCGCTGGTGGTCCTGCTGGGTTTTCGCGGCTGGACGCCCGTGTTGCGCGGCGCGCTGGAGCCGATCGCGCTCGATGGACGGTGGTTGGTGGGGCGAGCGCCAGCCGACGCTGCGCATCCGGCGGTGGAAGCGGCCAGGCGCGAGGAGGCCGCCAGCGAGGCTGCGGTGGAGGTGGCGCGGCGCGAGCGCTGGCCCGTGCCTGCGGTCGGGATCGGACGATCCTTCACCAGCGAGCCCTACGGGGCGGCGAACATGCTCGGCCTGTCGGTGGAGATCCCGGTGTTCGACCAGCGCCGCGGTGTGCTCGCCGAGGCGCAGGCCGAGGCGCGCGCGGCCCGGGCGCGGCGCGAACTCGCCGAGGCGCAGACCGATGCGACACTGGCGCGCTACGCGGCGGTGTTGCGACAGCGACAGGAGGCGCTCGCCCGGTTCGACCGGGAGGCCGGCGAACGGATGCCTTCGCTCGAGCGCATGGCCGAGGATGCCTACCGGCTGGGTCGGTCATCGCTGCTGGAGT
>JBIPNU010000130.1:0-6444 GCA_044370615.1 Burkholderiales bacterium | reverse complement strand
CGTCGATCACCGCGTTGATCAGCGTCGGACGACGGGTCCGCAGCGCCTCCTGCATCGCCTCGCGCAGTTGCGCGGGGGTGGTCGCGTGCACGCCGGTGCCGCCGAACGCCTCCATCAGGCGGTCATAGCGCGCGTCCTTCACGAACACCGTCGGGGCGACGTCCGATCCGCCGGTGGGGTTGACGTCGGTCCCGCGGTAGACGCCGTTGTTGTTGAACACCACCACGCAGACCGGCAGGTTGTAGCGGCAGATCGTCTCCACTTCCATGCCGGAGAAGCCGAAGGCGCTGTCGCCCTCGATCGCGATCACCGGATCCGGACCGACCACGGCCGCGGCCACCGCGAAGCCCATGCCGATGCCCATGACCCCCCAGGTACCCACGTCCAGACGCTTGCGCGGCCGGTACATGTCGACGATGCTGCGGGTGAAGTCGAGCGCGTTCGCACCCTCGTTCACCAGCACGGCCTCGGGGTTGTCGCGCACGATGTCGCGCACCACGTTCAGTGCGCTGTGGAAGTTCATCGGCACCGGGTCCTTCGCGAGCTGCTCGGCCATCTTCGCGACGTTGCGCGCCTTGCGCTCGGCCACCGCGTCGAGCCAGGCCGCGGGGGGCTTCGGCCAGTCGGAGCCCAGCCCCGCCAGCAGCGCGCCCACGCAGGAGCCGATGTCGCCCACCAGCGGGGCCTCGATCGGCACGTTGCTGTCCATCTCCTGCGGCGAGATGTCGACCTGGATGAAGCGCTGTCCGCCCCAGGTCTTGTGGCCCTTGCCACCCCAGGTCTTGCCCTTGCCGTGCGACAGCAGCCAGTTCAGGCGCGCGCCGATCAGCAGCACGACGTCCGCCTCGGGCAACACGAACGAGCGCGCCGCGGCGGCCGACTGCTCGTGCGTGTCGGGCAGCAGGCCCTTGGCCATCGACATCGGCAGGTAGGGGATCCCGGTGCGCTCCACCAGCGCGCGGATGTCCGCGTCGGCCTGGGCATAGGCGGCCCCCTTGCCGAGCAGGATCAGCGGCCGCTGGGCGCCGCGAAGCAGCGCGAGCGCACGTTCGACCGCATCGGCGGCGGGGATCTGGCGCGGGGCCGGATCGACCACCCGGATCAGCGACTGGCGACCCGCTTCCGCATCCATGCCCTGCGCGAACAGTTTCGCCGGCAGGTCGAGGTAGACGCCGCCGGGGCGGCCGGACACCGCGGCGCGAATCGCGCGCGCGATACCCACGCCGATGTCCTCGGCATGCAGCACGCGGAAGGCGGCCTTGCACAGCGGACGGGCGATCGCGAGCTGGTCCATCTCCTCGTAGTCGCCCTGCTGCAGGTCGACGATCTCGCGCTCGCTCGAGCCGCTGATCAGGATCATCGGGAAGCAGTTGGTGGTGGCATTGGCGAGCGCGGTGAGCCCGTTGAGGAAGCCGGGCGCCGATACCGTGAGGCAGATGCCGGGTTTCCCGGTCATGAAGCCCGCGATCGCCGCGGCGTGCCCGGCGTTCTGCTCGTGCCGGAAGGAGATCACCCGCATCCCCTCGGCCTGCGCCATGCGCGTGAGGTCGGTGATGGGAATACCCGGCAGTCCGAAGATCGTGTCGATGCCGTTCAGCTTGAGCGCGTCGATGACCAGGTGAAACCCGTCGGTCTGCGGCCGCGCCTCGGCGCTGCCGGCGGCGTTCGCCGTCGTCTGGGCGGTGTCCATGGCTGCCTCCTTCCCGAAAGAGGGGCGTATGGTAGGTAGCCGAGGGCAAACTGCCCTTGACTGCGGTCAATTTTCGCCCGGCCGCCGACGGCGGTCGCGGCGACCGGGTCGGCGGCGGGCGCGGCTTATACTGACTCGCGCTCGTGGGCCCGGCCGCGTCCGGCCGCCGCCGCCGCCGCGGCCACGGCCACGCCCGGCCGCCGCCCGCGGGACGCCGGCCGCACGCGACGCCCGGCTGGACGGACCTTCCCGATGACCTCCCTCACCCGCCACCCCCACTCGAGCCTGATCCGGCTCCAGTTGCGGCAGAACTTCCTGCTCTCCGATCTCGACGAGCGGGGCTGGGCCGCGCTCGAGCCGATGCTCTCGGTCGTGGAATGCCGCAAGGGCGAACCGCTCGAGTGCCAGGGCGCGGTGACCATGGAGCAGTACTTCATCCTGGACGGCATCCTCAAGCGGGTGGTCTCCAACCCCGAGGGCAAGGAGATGATCCTGCGCTTCGCCGGGGAGCAGGAGTTCGACACCAGCTACGCGGCATGGCGGCTGGGCACGCCGATCCCGTTCTCGATCCGGGCGGTCACGCCGGTGCGGGCGGCCAAGCTGTCGATGGAGGAATGGGTGGGCTTCCTCGACCGCCATCCGGCGCTCAAGGCCCGGTTCGAGTTCGAGGTGATGAAGCTCATGAGCGAGGTGATGGCGCACACGATCACGCTGCACCTGCTGGATGCGCCGGGCAGGGTGGCACGCTTCATGCGCAAGCACCGCGGGCTGGTCGACCGCCTGCCGAAGAAGGAACTGGCCTCCTATCTCAACCTGTCGCCGGAGACGCTCTCGCGCCTGAAGCAGCGAGGGAAGATCCCGGCCTGACCGGCCTCGATCCGGCCCGGCGCGGGCAGCCGCGCGCGGCGCCCGGCGCTCAGCCCCCGGCCGCGCGCCGCGCCTTCAGCGCGGTCACCAGCGGCCAGAACAGCAGCACCAGCGCTGCGGCCGTGATGCTGCCCACCAGCCAGTTCGACCAGAGGATGGAAACCGACCCCTGGGACATCAGCATCGCCTGGCGGAAGGAGTCCTCGGCGCGGTCGCCCAGCACCAGTGCGAGCACCATCGGCGCCATCGGATAGTCGAGCTTCTTGAACACATAGCCGGCGACGCCGAACAGCATCATCAGCCACACGTCGAGCATCGCGTTGTGCACCGTGAACGCGCCGATCGCGCACACGACGATGATCACCGGGGCGATGATCGAAAACGGGATGCGCAGGATGGCGGCGAACAGCGGCACGGTGGTGAGGACCACGATCAGCCCGACGATGTTGCCGAGGTACATGCTGGCGATCAGCCCCCAGACGAATTCCTTCTGCTCGACGAACAGCAGGGGGCCGGGCTGCAGGCCCCAGATCAGCAGGCCACCGAGGAGTACCGCGGCGGTCGGCGACCCCGGGATGCCCAGCGCGAGCATCGGCAGCAGCGCCGAGGTCCCGGCGGCGTGCGCAGCCGTCTCCGGCGCGACCACGCCCTCCATCTCGCCCTTGCCGAAATTGCGGCCGTTCTTCGAGATGTTCTTCGCCACCCCGTAGCTCATGAACGAGGCCGGTGTCGCCCCGCCCGGCGTCACGCCCATCCAGCACCCGATCAGGCAGGCGCGGATCGTGGTCGCCCAGAACTTCGGCAACTGGGCCCAGGTCTCCAGCACGACCCGCGCATTGATGCGCGCACTGCGCCCCTTGAACTCCAGCCCCTCCTCCATCGTGAGCAGGATCTCGCCGATGCCGAACAGGCCGATCACCGCGACCAGGAAATCGAAGCCGCGCATGAGCTCGGTGCTGCCGAAGGTGAGCCGCAACTGGCCGGTGACCGTGTCCATTCCCACCGCGGCCATCGCGAAGCCCAGCATCATCGCGGCGATGGTCTTCCATGGCGAGCCCTTGCCCATGCCCACGAAGCTGCAGAAGGCGAGCAGGTAGACCGCGAAGTACTCCGGCGGACCGAACTTCAGCGCGAACTCGGCCACCAGCGGCGCGAGGAAGGTGATCATCACCACCGCCACCAGCGCGCCGATGAACGAGCCGGTGAAGGCCGCGGTGAGCGCTTCCCCGGCGCGTCCCTGCTGCGCCATCGGGTGCCCGTCGAAGGTGGTGGCCACCGACCACGGCTCCCCCGGGATGTTGAACAGGATCGAGGTGATCGCTCCGCCGAACAGCGCTCCCCAGTAGATGCAGGAGAGCATGATGATCGCCGAGGTCGGCGACATGGTGAAGGTGAGCGGCAACAGGATCGCGATGCCGTTCGCGCCGCCCAGCCCCGGCAGCACCCCGATCAGCACGCCGAGCGTGATGCCGAGGAACATCAGCAGCACGTTCTGCGCGGTCAGCGCGACCGCGAAGCCCTGCCACAGCGACTGCAGCTCATCCATCGCTCAGAACCCCAGCGCGCGCTCGACGAACCCCTTGGGCAGCGGGATCCGGAACCAGAACTCGAAGAGGACGAAGGCGAACAGGGCGACCCCGATGCCCACCATGGCCGACCGCGGCCAGCCGTAGCCACCCAGCAGCGCCATGAAGAGCGCGATGTAGACGGCCGATGCGAGGTAGATGCCCGCGAGCTGAATGCCCAGCACGTAGACGATCGCGGGGATCAGGATCGACAGCACGTCGCGCAGTTGCCCACGCTCGACGAAGGTCTCGCGGGCGGCCCGGTGGCGGCGCAGCGACTGCACCAGCACCACCGTCGCCGACAGGCAGATCAGCAGACCGATACGCAGCGGGAAGTAGCCCGCTTCCGGTCCGTCCATGCCCCAGGCTGCGCCCAGCCGCCAGCTGTCCCACGACACCACCGCGCCGGCCACGAAAAACAGCAGCGCGACGACGATCTCCATCGTTCCAGTCGTGACCGCTGCATCCGAGCGGCCCCTGCCTTCGCTCATCCCACCTCCGTGTCCGTGCCCGATCGTCGTCGCGGCATCCGGGCCGGGCCGCGACAACCGCCACCGCCCGCCCGGCGCAGCCCTCGCCCCCCGGTCACTTGATGAAGCCGGCCTCCTTCATGAGCGCCCGGTGCTCCTCCTTCGCGCGCTTGAGCCACTCGACGAACGGCTCGCCGCTGAGGGAGGTGGTGTTGAACGCGCCCTCTTCCATGAACCTGCGCCACTCGGGCGTCTCGCGCACGCGGCGCATCAGGTTCACGAAGAACTCCCGCTGCGCAGCGGTCACCCCGCTGGCCATGAAGATGCCGCGCAGCATCACGTAGTCGGTGGGCACGCCCGCCTCGCGGCAGGTGGGGATGTCGGCCCACGCCATCGTCTCGGTGACGCGCGCCTTGTAGGGCATGCGCTCGTCATCGAACACGCACAGCGGCCGCAGCGCGCCCGCCCGCCACTGGGCGACCGCCTCGATCGGGTTGTTGACGGTCGAGTCGACATGGCCGCCGACCAGCTGGGTCGCCACCTCGCCGCCGCCCTTGAACGGGATGTAGGTGAAGCGGGCGCCGGTGGAGCGGGTGATGCTCACGGTGATGATCTGGTCTTCCTGGCGCGAACCGGTGCCCCCCATGCGCATCTTGCCGCCGGCGGCGCGCACCGCCTCGATGTACTCCTTGGCGGTCTTGTACGGGCTCTTCGCGTTCACCCACAGCACGAACTGGTCGAGCGCCATCATCGACACCGGTGTGAGGTCGGTCCAGTCGAACGGCACTCCGGTGGCCAGCGGCGTGGTGAACAGGTTCGACAGGGTGATGATGATCTTGTGCGGATCGCCCTTCGCGCCCTTCACTTCGAGGAAACCCTCGGCGCCGGCGCCGCCGCCCTTGTTCACGACGACCAGCGGTTGCTTCATCAGGTTGTTCTTCTGCACCACGCCCTGGATGAAGCGCGCCATCTGGTCGGCGCCGCCGCCGGTGCCGGCCGGGACGATGAACTCGACGGTACGAGTCGGCTCCCACGCCTGGGCGCGGGCGGTCGGGTGCGCGATCGCGAGCGCGCAAGCGGCGACCGACGCGAAAAACAGCGAGGCCAGACGACGACGGACGTGCTGCGGGCGCACGCGGACGATTGCGTTCATGCGACTCCTCCGAGGGTGGGGGCGCCCGGTCTGCGCCGGGTAGGCAATACCCGGACGACGCCGGGCGGGCGCCGACCGCCCCGACCCTTCCGGCAGGCAGGGCTGGCACGATCGACTCTCACCGGATGGTGAAGCACGGCCGCGGCCATTGGATTGACCACGGTCAAGACTTGCGTGCTGCAACGCAGCACGCAAGGATACCGCCGGTGGGCCGAAGGGCCTCGGGCGTTGTCAGCCAGCCTGCGGTCAGTCGTTCTTCGGGGATCCCGGGGGGTCGAGCTCCACGACCCCCGCCGGCGCGCGCGCGGCGGCGCGCGACTGCAGGAAGAAACCCACCGCGACCACGGCGAGCGCCCCGGCGATCGGGAATACGGTCTTCGACCAGGGCAGGTGGGTGGCGAACCAGTCCTTGACCACGATGTCGCTGATCGCCATGTCGGCCGCGATCCAGCCCAGCAGGCCGCCGCCGAGGATGATGATCCAGGGGAAGCGGTCCATCAGCTTGAGGATGATCGTGCTGCAGTAGAGGATGATCGGGATGCTGACCAGGAGTCCGAACACGATGAGTGCGATGCTGTCCTTGGCGGCCCCGGCGACCGCGACCACGTTATCCAGGCTCATCACGAAGTCGGCGATGATGATGGTCTTGATCGCCCCCATCAGCGACGAGCTGGGATCAATGTTCGCGTGCTCGTCTTC
>JBIPNU010000567.1:0-2505 GCA_044370615.1 Burkholderiales bacterium | reverse complement strand
GAAGGCGATCCAGGCAAGCAGGATGGCGCCGACCAGCTTGAGGTAGGGGATCTTGAGCAGGGTCACGGCGAACGCGGTGAGGATGACCCTCAGCGTGATCGCGCCCGCGACGCCCCACATGATGCCGAGCTTGCGCTGCTTCTCGGGCAGGTTGCGGCAGGCGAGCGCGATGACCACCGCGTTGTCCCCGCCCAGCAGGATGTCGATCGCGATGATCTGCAACACCGCGATCCAGAATTCCGGACTGCCAAACTCCACCGCACACCTCCCCCGCGCGCCGGGCGCGCCCCCTGCCCTCGCCTCCGCCGGCGACCGCCGATGCTGCCGGCGGTTCGCCGCGGACCACTTCGGCGACCGCAACCGCAGCAGCCCTCTCGAGGCTGCTCTGCTGGCCCGCGGTCACCCCCCCTTGCACACTGCCCCGCATCATACCCAAGCTCGGCGCGGGCCACCATGCCCCCGTCGGGCCGGGCGAGGTCAGAACAACCCGACCACCTTGCCGTCGTCGGTGATGTCGATCTTCTCGGCCGATGGCACCTTGGGCAGCCCGGGCATGGTCATGATGTCGCCGCACACCATCACGATGAACTCCGCGCCGGCGGCGAGCCGCACCTCGCGCACGTTCACCACGTGCCCGCTGGGCGCGCCACGCAGCCCCGGATCGGTGGAGAACGACGACTGCGTCTTGGCCACGCACACCGGGTAGTGGCCGTAGCCCCCCTCCTGCAGTTCCCGGATGCGGTTGCGCACCTTGGAGTCGGCGGTGATGTCGGAGGCGCCGTAGACGCGGGTGGCGATCTTCTTCATCTTGTCCCAGAGCGTGTCCGAATCCTCGTACACGAACGTGGGCGCGGACTCCTGGTCGCAGAGCTCGACCACGATGTGGGCAAGATCGGCCGCGCCGCGGCCCCCGTCGGCCCAGTGGGTCGCCACGACCACCTTCACGCCCAGCTTGCCGATGCGGTCGGTCAGCAGCGCCATCTCGGCATCGGTGTCCGCGGTGAACCGGTTGATCGACACCACGCAGGGGATGCCGTAGACCTCCTTCACGTTCCTCACGTGGCGCTCGAGGTTGGCCAGCCCCTTCTCCAGCGCAGGCAGGTTTTCCTTGTTGAGGTCTTCCTTGCCGACGCCACCGTGGTGCTTGAGCGCGCGCACCGTCGCGACGATCACCCCGGCGTCGGGCTTGAGGCCGGCCTTGCGGCACTTGATGTCGAGGAACTTCTCGGCGCCGAGGTCCGCGCCGAATCCGGCCTCGGTCACCACGTAGTCGGCGAGCTTGAGCGCCGCCTTGGTGGCGATCACGGTGTTGCAACCGTGCGCGATGTTCGCGAACGGCCCGCCGTGGATGAACGCCGGGTTGTTCTCGAGCGTCTGCACCAGGTTGGGCGCGAGCTGGTCCTTGAGCAGCACGGTCATCGCGCCGTGGGCCTTCAGGTCACGCGCGCGCAGCGGGCGGCCCTCGCGGCTGTAGCCGAAGACGATGTTGCCCAGGCGCTCCTTGAGTTCGCGCACCGAGTTCGACAGGCAGAAGATCGCCATCACCTCGGAGGCGACGACGATGTCGAAACCGTCCTCGCGCGGGTAGCCGTTCGCGGTACCCCCCAGGGCGATGGTCACCTGGCGCAGCGCGCGGTCGTTCATGTCCATCACCCGCTTCCAGGTGATGCGGCGCACGTCGATGCCCAGCTCGTTGCCCTGCGCGATGTGGTTGTCGATCAGCGCCGAGAGCAGGTTGTTGGCGAGCGCGATCGCGTTGAAGTCGCCGGTGAAGTGCAGGTTGATGTCCTCCATCGGCACGACCTGGGCGTAGCCGCCGCCCGCGGCGCCCCCCTTCACCCCGAACACCGGGCCCAGCGAGGGCTCGCGCAGGCAGATCATCGCCTTCTTGCCGATGTGGTTGAGCGCGTCGCCCAGGCCGACCGTGGTAGTGGTCTTGCCCTCGCCCGCCGGGGTCGGGTTGATCGCTGTCACCAGGATCAGTTTCCCGTCGGGCCGGCCCGCCAGGTTGTCCACGAAACCGAGCGATACCTTGGCCTTGTAGTGGCCATAGGGCTCCAGGTGCTCCTCCGCGATCCCCAGTTTCGCGGCCACCTGGTTGATGCGCTGCATCGTCGCCTTCTGGGCGATTTCGATATCCGACGCCATGCTTCCTCCGTATCCGGTGCGGCGGCCGTCACGACCACGACCGCCTGGGCGAGCGCACTATAGGACGCGGCCGACGGCCTCGCCCTTGACCGTGGTCAAGACCCGCCGGGGGAGGGGCTCACGCCCCCGCGAGCACCTGTCCCGCGCCAAACGAGGACGTCGGGCCGGGCGCGCCGCCCGCGCTCACCCGCACCGCGCAGTACTTGAACTCGGGGATCTTGCCGAACGGATCGAGCGCCGGGTTCGTCAGCAGGTTCGCTGCCGCCTCGTGGTAGCAGAACGGAACGAACACCGCGCCGCGCGGGATGCCGTCATCGGCCCGCGCGTACAGGCTGATGCGCCCGCGACGGGACTCCA
>JBIPNU010000058.1:0-8982 GCA_044370615.1 Burkholderiales bacterium | reverse complement strand
CGAAAGGGTCACCATCCTCGCGCCCAGCCGGAAGGCCCTCGAATGGGTCAGGGACACCTACCTGCCGACGATGCAGGACTTCGCCGCTACGTATGACGACGGCGCACTTGCGCTCGACATCGATGTTGCCGCGAGGCTTCCGGCAGTCCCGGTCGAGGTAGCGTCGGAGCCTGCGAGCCCGGCCGTAGCTCCTTCGCCGCCCCTGCGCGGCGGTGGGGTCGACAGCTCGCTCAGCGAGAACTTCACCTTCGAGACCTTCGTCACGGGAAAGGCGAACCAGTTTGCACGCGCCGCTGCGCTCCAGGTAGCCGAGCACCCGGGCCGGGCCTACAACCCGCTGTTCCTGTACGGCGGTACCGGGTTGGGCAAGACCCACCTGGTGCACGCGATCGGCAACCATGTGAAGTCGACCAACCCTGGCGCGCGAATCCTCTACATCCACGCCGAGAAATACGTCTCCGACGTGGTGCGTGCCTACCAGAACAAGTCGTTCGACGCGTTCAAGCGCTACTACCACTCGCTCGACCTGCTGCTGATCGACGACATCCAGTTCTTCTCCGGCAAGAACCGTACGCAGGAAGAGTTCTTCTATGCGTTCAACTCGCTGGCCGACCGCCAGAAACAGATCGTCATCACCTGCGACACCTATCCGAAGCAGATGGAAGGCATCGACGAGCGACTGCGCACCCGCTTCGCCTGGGGCCTCACCGTCGAGATCGAGCCTCCCGAACTGGAGATGCGGGTCGCCATCCTGCTGCGCAAGGCGGTCACGCTGGGCATGACGTTGCCCGAGGAAGTGGCCTTCTTCGTGGCGCGCCACTTCCCGTCCAACGTGCGTGAACTCGAGGGCGCGCTCAACCGTATCCACGCGTATGTCCGCTTCAAGCATTGCGCGGTCGACATGGACAGCACGCGCGAAGCGCTGCGCGACATCCTGGCCGTTGCGCTGCGTCAGATCTCGATCGAGCAGATCCAGAAAGCGGTGGCCGACTACTACAAGTTGAAAGTCGCCGAGATGCACTCGAAGCGACGCTCGCGCGCGGTCGCCCGCCCGCGGCAGGTAGCCATGGCGCTCGCCAAGGAACTCACCAACCACTCGCTGCCCGACATCGGCGGCGCTTTCGGTGGCCGTGACCACACCACCGTGCTGCATGCCTGCCGCCAGATCGTCCGCCTGCGGCAGGAGGATGACGAACTCGAACGCGACTACCAGATGCTCCTGCAGCAGTTGCGCAGCTGACGGTTTTATCCCGTTCAGCGCGGGGATAACCCACCGTCAGGCTGTGGAAAACCCGGCCTCCGGCCGGCGACTCCGGAAGTTATCCACACGTATCAACAGGTTTACCGACTCCGCTGCACAGCTTGACCCGAACCACAATGGCCCGTCCTTGCTGGAACCCGGGCAGTTTTCCACAGCAAGGGCACCCCTCTACTATCAGTCACTAAAGCAGATATACACACCATGAAACTGCTTTCACTGCCACGCGACACGCTGCTCAAACCGCTGCAGGCCGTCACCGGTATTGTCGAACGTCGCAACACGCTGCCGATCCTGTCCAACGTGCTGCTCGAGGTCGACGGCGATCGCCTGAGCCTGGTGGCTACCGACCTTGAGATCCAGGTATCGACCTCGGTCACCGTCGAAGGCGGCGGCAAGGGATCGCGCCAGGGCGTCACGGTCTCCGCACGCAAGCTGCTCGACATCCTGCGGGCGCTGCCCGAGGGTGTGCCGGTCGAACTCGACGCGCGCGACGCCAGGCTGCAGGTCTCGGCCGGCCGCAGCCGATTCAGCCTGCAGACCCTGCCTGCCGATGATTTCCCGCGGCTGGCGGCCTTCGAGTCCGCGGAAGCCCCGATCCGCATCGCCGAAGGCTCGCTGCGCGCGCTGCTGGGCCGGGTGCAGTACGCAATGGCGCAGCAGGACATCCGCTACTACCTCAACGGCCTGCTGATCGAAACCGAGAACGACACGCTGAAGGCCGTGGCCACCGACGGTCATCGACTGGCCTATGCCAGTCTCGTGATGGAGGCCTTGCCGGCGCCAATGCCCAAGCGCGAATCGATCCTGCCGCGCAAGGCGGTGCTCGAACTGTCCCGGCAGCTGGACTCTGGCGATGCCGAGGCCACCGTCGAGTTCGGTACCAACCAGGTGCGTTTCCGCTTCGGCGACATCGAACTCATCAGCAAGGTGATCGACGGGCGTTTCCCTGACTACAACCGGGTGATCCCCACGCACTACCAGGATTACTTCGACGTCGACCGCGAATCGCTGGCGTCCGCGCTCCAGCGGGCGGCGATCCTCTCGAACGAGAAGTTCCGGGGTGTGCGCTGGGTGCTCACCGGCGGCAGCCTGCGCATCGTCTGCAGCAACAACGAGCAGGAAGAGGCCGAGGAAGAACTCGAGATCGACTACGGAGGCGCGGCGCTCGACATCGGCTTCAACGTGACCTATCTCCTCGACGCGCTGTCCAACATCCAGGCCGACAGCGTGAGGTGTTCGCTGGGTGATGCGAACAGCAGCGTTCTGGTCACGCACGCCGACGATTCCAGCTTCCGCTACGTCGTGATGCCGATGCGCATCTGACGCCGGTCTGCAGAACCCCACCGCACAGCAGGGACAGCTCATTCAATGGCACCGTCGGAATCGGACTACACCTCGGACAGCATCAAGGTCCTGCGCGGGCTCGACGCCGTGCGCAAGCGGCCCGGCATGTACATCGGCGACACCGGCGATGGCACCGGCCTGCACCACATGGTGTTCGAAGTGGTGGACAACGCGGTGGACGAGGCGTTGGCGGGTTTCTGCGACGACATCGTGGTCACGATCCATGCCGACCAGTCGATTTCGGTATCGGACAACGGCAGGGGGATCCCGACCGACATCAAGGAGGACGACGAGCAGCGCCGGTCGGCCCTCGAGATCGTGATGACCGAGCTGCATGCAGGGGGAAAGTTCGACTCCAACAGCTACAAGGTCTCCGGCGGTCTCCACGGGGTTGGCGTGTCCTGCGTGAACGGCCTGTCCGAGTGGCTGAAGGTCACCGTTCGCCGCAACGGTCAGGTTCACCTGCTCGACTTCGCGCGAGGGGTGCCGACCGGTCCGGTGCGTACGGGTGGACCGACCGATCGCCGGGGTACCGAAGTACAGTTCCTCGCCGACGCCGAGATCTTCGGCACGGTCGAGTACCACTACGACATCCTGGCGCGCCGATTGCGCGAGTTGTCGTTCCTCAACAACGGCGTGCGCATACGGCTGATCGACGAGCGCAACGAGCGGGAAGAAGACTTTGCCTTCTCCGGGGGTGTGCGCGGTTTCGTCGAGTACATCAACCGGTCAAAGACCGTGCTGCACCCCAACGTGTTCAGCGCGACGGGTGCGCGGGAAGGCATCTCGATCGAGGTGGCCATGCAGTGGAACGACTCCTACCAGGAGTCGGTGCTCTGCTTCACCAACAACATCCCCCAGAAGGACGGCGGCACGCACCTCACCGGGTTGAGGGCGGCGATGACCCGCACCCTGAATGCGTACATCGATGCCAACGAGCTGGCGAAGAAGGCAAAGGTCGAGCCCACTGGCGACGACATGCGGGAAGGCCTCGCCTGCGTGCTGTCGGTGAAGGTGCCCGAGCCGAAGTTCTCCTCCCAGACCAAGGAGAAACTGGTCTCCTCCGAAGTACGGGGCGTGGTCGAGGAGATCGTCGCCGAGAAGCTCGCCGAATACCTCCAGGAACGGCCGGCCGATGCGCGTCAGATCACCGAGAAGATCGTCGAGGCCGCCCGCGCGCGCGAGGCGGCGCGCAAGGCTCGAGACCTGACCCGTCGCAAGGGCATCATGGATGGGCTGGGCCTGCCCGGGAAACTCGCCGACTGCCAGGAGCGGGATCCCGCGCGTTCCGAGCTGTTCATCGTCGAGGGCGATTCGGCCGGCGGATCGGCCAAGCAGGGGCGCGACCGGAAGTTCCAGGCGATCCTGCCGCTCAAGGGCAAGATCCTCAACGTGGAAAAGGCGCGGTTCGACCGCGTGGTGTCCTCGCAGGAGATCGCCACGCTGATCACGGCGCTGGGCACCGGCATCGGCAACGATGACTACAACGTCGACAAGCTGCGCTACCACCGCGTGATCCTGATGACCGACGCAGACGTGGATGGTTCGCACATCCGCACCCTGCTGCTCACGCTGTTCTACCGGCAGATGCCCGACCTGGTCGAACGAGGCCATGTCTACATCGCCCAGCCGCCGCTGTACAAGGTGAAGCACGGCAAGGAAGAGCGCTACCTCAAGGACGAGCACGAGTTGCGCCAGTACCTGCTGAGGCTCGCGCTCGACGATGCGTCGATCCACCCGGGCGAAGGTCGCACGCCGCTGGCCGGCGAAGCGCTGGAGGCGATCGCCCGTGAGTATCTGCTGGCCGAGGCGGTGATCAACCGGCTGTCGCGACGGATCGAACCGGCCTTTCTCGCCGCGCTGATGACCCAGCCTCGGCTCGATTTCTCGACGCTCGATGCGGCTCGAGTCTCGATCGCCGCGCTGGGGTCCACGCTGGTCGCGGCCGGCGTGTCGGTGCGCATCGAAGCCGATGGTGAATCCGGCGAGATCGGGCTGACGGGTCGACTGCTGATCGAGCGCAGTGAACATGGCAACCTGCGTACCACCGCGATCGATCCCTCGTTCTTCGACAGTGGGGACTACCAGCAGCTGGTGCGGACCGGCATCACGCTCGAGGGCCTGATCGGCGATCAGGCCAGTGTCCACCGGGCCGACCGAAAGCATCCGGTGCGCGACTTCCGGCAGGCGCTGGATTGGCTGCTCGAGCAGTCCAAGAACGGCGTGACGCTCCAGCGCTACAAGGGTCTGGGCGAGATGAACCCGGAGCAGCTCTGGGAGACGACCATGGATCCGACCACGCGTCGGCTCCTGCGGGTGCAGATCGAGGACGGCATCGCAGCCGACGAGGTGTTCACCCGCCTGATGGGCGAACTGGTCGAGCCGCGGCGCGAGTTCATCGAGGCCAACGCGCTGGGCGTGAAGAACCTCGACGTCTGAACACCGCGCGGTCGAAAGACTTGCGCTCGGCGGGTTCAACCGCGCGACGATACCGTCGGCGCGGTACAACCGCCCGTCTCAGGCGGACTTTCGCCGCCGGGTCGTCGCGGGTGCCTTCGCGGGGGCGGCGGTGTCTTCGGGGGCGCTGTCGGTCGTTTTCCCGGCGGCCTTCCCACGCGGCGCGCGGGGCTCGAACTCGAAGCTCACTCGACCGTCGGCACCCCGAACGAGGTACGCCGAGAACGGCCGGCCTTTCTTCGAGATGAACTTGTGCAGCAGTTCGGTGCGGCCGGTCACGAGCAGCCGGGTCATCTGCGCCGGTTCGATTTCCCGC
Source organism: Burkholderiales bacterium (assembly GCA_044370615.1). Classification (GTDB taxonomy): domain Bacteria; phylum Pseudomonadota; class Gammaproteobacteria; order Burkholderiales; family CAIKXV01; genus CAIKXV01. The sequence goes on along the minus strand of JBIPNU010000058.1, from coordinate 3,604 downwards.
TGCAGGATGATCTTTCCCGAGCGGAAATCGCAGCTGCGCTCGGGGCCGACCGATCGTTCGCACTGGTAGGCGAGGCCGGTGTCGTAGATCGAGCCGCTGCACTTCGGACACGGCCCGAGCGCGGTCATCCCGGAGAAGTCGACCGGGTCGCCTCCGCCATCGGCCGAAGACTGGCCGAAGTCGAACTCGATCGCGAACTCGTCGTTGAGCCGGATCATCGCCGCGAACGGCCGACCGAGCCGGCTGCGGAAGCCCTGCAGCGGGCCGATGCGGCGCGCGATGATCAGCTCCTCGATCTCGGCGGGATCGAACTGACGGCCGGAGAGGATGCGCCAGACCGAGAACTCGCAGGACTGGCACTGGAACTTCTTGTAGTTTTCGCGCACCACGCCGCCACAGCGCGGGCAGGGCGCGTCGAGCGTCGCGAAGTCGCCCGGAACGGTATCGCTCTCGAAGCGCTTGGTCCGCTCGACGAGGTTGCGCGTCATGGCCGCGATCTCTTCCATGAACGCAGGGCGCGCCAGCCGGCCGTGTTCCATCTGCGAGAGCTTGAACTCCCATTCGCCGGTGAGCTCGGGGGAGCACAGTTCCGCGATATCCAGGCCCTTGAGCAGCGTGATCAGCGAGAATGCCTTGGGCGTGGGGCGCAGGTCCCGGCCTTCGCGCACCACGTACTCCTCGAGGATCAGCTTCTCGATGATGCCGGCGCGGGTGGCGGGCGTGCCCAGCCCGCGCTCCTTCATGGCCTCGCGCAGTTCCTCGTCGTCGACCAGCTTGCCTGCGCCCTCCATTGCCGAGAGCAGGGTGGCCTCGTTGAAGCGTGCCGGCGGACGCGTGGACTCGCGCCGCGCCTCGACCGACAGGGTATCCACCGTCTCCCCGGCAGTGACCGGCACGAGCGAGGGAGAATCCTCGTCCGCGGCCTCCTTGCCGTACACCGCGAGCCATCCCGGGGCGACCAGGACCTTGCCGTCGGTGCGGAAGGCCTCGCCTTCGACCCGGGTGATGCGAGTGGTGATCAGGTATTCGGCGGCGGGATGGAACACCGCGAGGAAGCGCTTGGCGACCAGGTCGTAGACCTTCTCCTCGGCTTCGGACAACGCGCGCGGCGCGACCGTCGTCGGGATGATCGCGAAGTGATCGCTGACCTTCGCGTTGTTGAAGATGCGCTTGTTGGGCTTCAGCCAGCCTTCCTTCAGGATGCGAGCGGCGAAGGTCGCGTAGCGGGACTGGCCCATCGAGTCGAGCGTCGCGTGCACGGTGCCGAGGTAGTCCTCGGGCAGCGCGCGCGAATCGGTCCGCGGGTAGGTCAGGACCTTGTGCTTTTCATACAGGGCTTGCGCGATCGCGAGCGTGGTCTTGGCCGAGAAACCGAAACGGCCGTTGGCTTCGCGCTGCAGGCTGGTGAGGTCATAGAGCAGGGGAGAGAGCTGGGTCGAGGGCTTGCTTTCCTCCTCGACGGTGCCCTGCCGGCCCTGGCAGCGGTCGACGATCGCGTGCGCTCGATCGGCGTCCCAGATGCGTTCGGCGCGAAGATCGGTATCGGCGCCCTCGCCGCCCGCGTCGGGGCGATCCTTTGCGCGAACGAAGGACTCGTCGAACCAGCGGCCCGGGTAGTCTCCGGCGGCCGCGCCGAAACGCGCGTGGATCTCGAAGTATTCGCGGGGCCTGAACGCGCGGATCTTCTGCTCGCGCTCGACCAGGATGGCTAGCGTGGGCGACTGCACGCGCCCGACCGTGGTCTTGTGGAAGCCACCGGTCTTGGAGTTGAACGCGGTCATCGCGCGCGTGCCGTTGATGCCGACAAGCCAGTCGGCCTCGGACCGGCAGATCGCGGCATCGGCCAGCGGCAGCAGTTCGGCGTCCTCGCGCAGATGCTCGAAGCCGTCCCGGATGGCCGTGGGCGTCATCGACTGCAGCCAGAGCCTGCGAACCGGCTTGCTGACCCCGGCGTGCTGCACCAGGTAACGGAAGATCAGTTCGCCCTCGCGGCCCGCATCGCAGGCGTTGATGACGGAGGTGACATCCTTGCGCTTGAGCAGCCGGACCAGCAGGCGCAGGCGATCCTCGGACTTCTCGATGGGGCGCAGGCCGAAGTGCGGTGGAATCACGGGCAGGTGCGCGAACGACCACTTGCCGCGCTTGACCTCGAATTCGTCGGGTACCACCAGTTCGAGCAGGTGGCCGACTGCGGACGAGAGCACGTAGTTCGCGTTCTCGAAGTAGTCGCCGTGGCGCTCGAAGCCGCCCAGCACCCGCGCAATGTCGTTGGCCACCGACGGCTTCTCGGCGATGATGAGCGCCTTGCCATCGGCCGTGGCCAGTGCGGAGGCGCTGGCGCGGGTCGCGCGCGACTTGCCGGCAGTGGAACGGGACGGCGTCGCGGGGGCGGTGCGGGTTCGGGTCGAGCGGGTGGCCACAGGTGGGTGCGATCAGGATGGGCCGATGTCCAACCACGACACCAGCCGGAAAAACGGGCCGCTGATCATACGGGCAATCCGGCGACTGCGGAAACCGCACGGACGATCGTCCGGTTCGCGCGCATCATTGCGTCGAAACCGTGCCGGATGCAACCTCCGGCGGAGTCCGCTGGTAACGACCCGAGGCGTCGCGCGAGATCCAGCCGCCCAGTTCGAGCACCAGCAGGCCTGCGCTGGCGGCGGCCGGTTGCCAGCCCAGCCGCTCGGCGATCCACTCCGGCGCGGCCGCCTCGATCGGTACGGCGTCAAACAGCGGCTGCAGTGCAGGCGGCACGGTATCAGGCGCGGCCTGCTCGTTGATCGACGCGGCCGTGACCGCGCGGGGCCAGCGCAGTTCCTCGAGGATGTCTTCGACGCTTTCGGTCAGCCGCGCGCCCTGGCGGATCAGGGCGTGGCAGCCGCGCGAGAGCGGGGAGTGGATCGACCCCGGGATGGCGAAGACTTCGCGGCCCTGCTCGGCGGCCAGACGAGCGGTGATCAGTGAACCGCTGCGGGGTGCGGCCTCGACCACCAGGCAGCCGACCGACAGGCCGCTGAGGATACGGTTGCGCCGCGGGAAGTGGTCGGGTCGTGCCGGGGTTCCGAGCGCGAATTCGGAGACGATCGCGCCGCGCCTGGCGATCCGATGCGCGAGGTCGCGGTGGACGGCGGGATAGACGCGGTCGAGTCCGGTACCCACTACCGCGAGCGTGCCGCCTTCGCCCGCGGCGAGCGCGCCCTCGTGCGCGCAGGCATCGATGCCCAGCGCGAGTCCGCTGGCCACGGTCAGCCCGGCGATCGACAGCGCGCTCGCGAAGGTTCGCGCGGTGTGCTCGCCCAGCACGGTCGGGTTGCGGCTGCCCACGACCGCCAGCAGCGTGCCGCCCAGTCGCGCCGGGTCGCCGTTGACGTAGAGCAGTGGCGGTGGATCGGCGATCTCGCGCAGGAGAGACGGATAGCGCGAGTCGTCGAGGGACAGCAGGTGGTGGTACGGCGATTCCAGCCAGGCGAGCGTGGCGATCACCCGCGGGTCTTCGCCGGCCCTGGCGAATGCGGCGGGCACGTCCACCCCGAGCGCGCGCGCGGTGCCCGAGGCGGCGGGCCCCGGCCCGCCGGCGGCGGCCGGCGCGCCGGCCCCCCCCCCG
>JBIPNU010000070.1:0-8117 GCA_044370615.1 Burkholderiales bacterium | reverse complement strand
AGGGTCCGATCGCGCGCTGCAGGTTCGGGTCGAGGTGGATGAAGAGGACGCCGCACGCCTGCAGGCAGGCGCCAGGGCGGAGGGTCTGTTTCGCGGCGCACCGGAGCGACGTGTCGCGTTGCGGTTCACGCGCATCGAGCCGCAGGCGCAGCCCAAGCGGGCGCTGTCGGGCGGCGCGCAGCGTGTCGACAGTCGAGTGGTCGAGGTCCTCTACCGATTCGATGCGGGCGATGCGCCGATGCTGATCGGGCAACGCATGGACGTGTTCATCGAGGCCTCGGCGGGGCGCGGGCGATGAGTGACCGGGCGCAGTCACCGGGCATTGCCGCCATCTCCTGCTTCAGCTCGGCTACGCACGCGCGCGGACACGTCCGGCGCGCGTGGAGCGCGGGGGTGCTGGCCCTATCCGTCGCTACCGCAGGCTGCGCCGTGCCATCGAGCCCGCCCCCGCAGACCCTGGCCGACGTGCCGGCTGCCTGGACGCGGATGCCCGTGGCGGCCGTCCGAGACGCGGTTGCATCCTCGGGTGCGCCCTCGCGCGCCGCGACGGGACCCTGGTGGCTGGCGGTCGACGATCCAGTCCTGCACGTGCTGCTGGAGCAGGCCGGCGAGGTGTCGTCGGTGCGGATCGCGCGCGAGCGGCTTGCCGAGGCGAGCGCGTCGCTGCGGGTTGCTAGGGCGGTGATGGGGCCGGAGGTCGTCGGCTCGGCCGGCGGCAGTGTGTCGGCCCCGGGCGAAGACGCAATCCGCCAGTCGGTCCGAAGCGCAGCCGTCGGGATCGCTTTCGAGTTCGATGTCTCCGGCGCGCTCGACGCGCGGGCGGTCGCTGCGCGCGCGCAGGCCGAAGCCCGGGCCGAGGCGGTCGAGGCCGTGCGTATCGCGGCGCGCGAGTTCTGCGTGCGGCTGTACGCCGCCTACGCCGCGGCATCGGAGCAGCGCGAGGTCGTGCGCCAGTCGGTCCGGGCGTTCGAGGATGCCCTGGCGATCGCCGAGTCTCGCGCGCGCGCCGGCCTCGGTGCGCAGATCGATGTCGTCCAGGCCCGCGCGGCGCTGGCTGCAGCCCGAGCGACGCTCCCGCGCCTGGATGCCGCGCGCGATGGCGCGCGCCTGGGTCTCGAGGCACTGCTGGGCCTGCTGCCCGGTTCGCTGACCGCTGCTCTGGAGCGTGTCGGTATCGTTCCGGCGGTGGATGCCGCGTGGCCGCTGCGCACCCCGCTTGAGGTGGTGTCCCTGCGTCCCGACCTTCGCGTGGCCGAGCGGGAACTCGCTGCAGCGGCGGCCGGCACCGACGCGGCCATGCGTGATCGCTGGCCCCGGTTGACCCTCGGTGCGCTGCTGGGCGTGCAGTCGGTACGCGTGTCCGGGCCACTGGCGGGCGATGGGCTGGTGTCCTCGCTCGTGGCCAACCTCGCCGGCCCGTTGTTCGACGGCGGACGGCTGGAGTCGCTGGCCGATGCTGCGCGGGCGCGCGAGCGGGCGGCAGCGATGGCCTATCGCCAGGCGGCGCTGGTAGCGCTGTCGGAGGTCGAGGAGGGGTTGAGCGGTCTCGTCCAGGCCCAGGCCGAGGATGCCCGGACCGCCGAGTCGGTGGAGGCCGCCGCGGCTCGACTGGCGCTGATGGGGTCACGCTGGCGTGCCGGGCTCTCGCCGTTCCTCGATGTCGCGCTGGCCGAGCAGTCGCTGCAGTCCGCGCGCGCGCAGCGCGTGCTGTCGCGCGCCCGCCTGCTCGAGATCTTTGCACGGCTGTCGACCGCCGTCGGAGCGGGCGGTTGAGCAGCTACTGGCGCGTGACACGTTTTGCCGCGAGTGCAAAGGCCCGACCATCGGGGGCCAGGATCAACCGACGTTACCCTTGCGCGCACACCACTTGACACGCCCGCTGCAAAGGAAAGGGGTACCGTGAGCGTGACAGGTCGCGACGGAAACACCCGTACTGGCGCCCGATTCATCGCAGCTGTCGCGTCGATTGACGCGACGAGCGCGGTCGGAAGAGGCACGTGGAATCGCCTGCCCGAACGGTCCGGTGCCTTCGGGTCGCAGGCGCGTCGAACCGGGCGCGAAGCATGTCGACAGCGACGCCTGCCTGAGCGCCTAGCCCGGGAGATCCGAGACGAGAAAGCCGAGGTAGCCCCTGGCACATGCAACCAGATCCGCGACGGGTAGACGTTCTTCTGCCGTATGCCACATGCGCTGATCCCCCGGCCCCCACATGGCCGACTCGCAGCCATGCCGTGCCAGATAACCGGTGTCGACGCACCCGTGACTTGCGAAGGTCTCCGGGGCCGGAAGACCGACCAGTCCTGCGCCATCCCGGGCCGCTCGCATGAAGTTGCCGTCGGTTGGGATCTCGGCGGGATACTGCAGGACCCCCGGACGTACCTCCACGGTCCAGGGCGTCATGTCCTGAACGGCTTCTCTTATGGCTGCCAGTGCCGGTTCTGCGTCATCGCCAGGCAACAGCCGCCGGTCGCACGTGATCCGTACATGGTCCTGAATCGTGTGGGTCGCGTCCGGAAAACTGCGTATCGACGTGAACGACAGCGTGGCCTCCCCGAGCAGAGGGTGTCGCCTTGTCCCCAGATCGAGTCGAGACAATCGATCCATCACGGCGCGAGCGCCCGCGATTGCGTCGATGCTCGCCCACGGCGTCGAACTGTGGCTGCTGACTCCGCGGATGTCTACATGGACGTCGAGTCGTCCCTTGTTCGCGAGCGAGATACGGCCTCCGGTGCCGATGGCAACGATGCAGAGCGAAGGTATCGTTTCGAGTGCGGCGAGCATGCTTTCGGCCGCGCGATGCGATCCGGTCTCGCCCGCCGTACTCACCGCGAGTACGCGGCGCCGATGGGGTGCGAGTTTCTGGGCTGCGAGGAAAGCGATGATCCCGGCGGCAAGGGCGCCCTTCTGCTCGGATGCGCCCCGTCCGCGCAGCGACGGCCCTTCGGGGGACTCGACGATCGAGCCGGAGAAGGGATCAGCCATGCCCGCCCTTGGATGCGTCATGGCGTAGGCCATCACCATCGTCGATGGGCCCGAGTCTCGCGGCCCGGCTTCGACGAGCAGATTGCCCATCGCGTCGAATCGACCCGGATATCCGGCATGGTGCAGGATCGGGGCTACGGTATCGCGCACGAAACCCTGTACGGCCGGATCATCCTCGAAAAGGGCGCTCTGTTCGCTGGGCACCTGTATGAGGTGTCGAGCGATCTCAACGAGGGCGCCCGGGTCGATTGCAGCGTGGAGATCGCCGGGAGGCCGTTCATTCATCGGGACGGACCTTTTCAGCGAAGCCCAAGCCCGGCGGGATACGGCATCAGCACGGACCCTGCATCGACGACCAGATCCTGCCCCGTCACGTTTCGCGATCGCTCGCCAGCCATGAAGAGAACCGCCTGCGCGATATCTTCGTCGGTCGATATGCGCCGCAGCGCACAGCTTCCTTCGTAAGCTTCCCGGACATCCGCATAGGTCCGTCCGAGCCGCTCGGCGGTTGCGTTGAGCACCCGCTCGAATCGAGGACCCTCGACGCTACCCGGGCTGACCAGATTGACTCCTACGCCGTACGGACCGGCTTCGAGGGCCGCGCTCTTGGTCAGTCCCTGGAGCGCCCATTTCGACGTCGAATAAACGCTGCGGAAGTCCTTGCCCGTGGTGCCGTAGGTACCGCCGATGTTGACGATTCGCCCCGAGCGTTGTGCAACCATGACTGGAAGAACACACTTCATCGACAGAAACAACCCGCGAACGTTCACGTCCATCACTTCGTCGTATTCGTCCTCGGTATGCTCCCAGAGTGTTTTCCTGAAGGGACCGGAGACGCCTGCGACGTTCACGAGCACGTCGATCCGAGTGCCGAAGTCACGCTGAGTCGCGGCGACCCAGGCCGCAACACTGCTGCTCGAGACCAGATCCGCACTGTATGTACGCACCTCCGACCCGTATCCGCGGACGTCCGCTGCGGCGGCTTCGATGGCCTCGGTATCGCGTCCGGCGAGGGAAAGGCGTGCTCCCTCCCGTGCGAACGCCATCGTGATCGCGCGACCCATGCCCTTGGCAGGGCCCGTGATCATGACGACTTTTCCTGCAAACTCCATGTGCGTATCTCCCGGTCCGTGCCCTGGTCACGAGGTAGTACATACCGTAACCAGCGGTCGCTTTGCAAATGACGTTGCTACCCTGTCGGGAAGTGTCGACGAGCCCGTGGCGGAGCCAGCGGGCGATGACGCCGGGGTCCAGGCCTGCAGACGGATCGCCCTGAGCACGGATGTCTCCGAGTCTTGTCTCGCGAGAGGACCGGCCGGGCATGCGCGCGCTGGAGCGGCCTTCCGGTATTTCCCTGCCGAGACCTGCATCGACGCATCACCTGCGGAGCCACCATGAACCTGCACCGACTTCTGCAGCAGCGCGAACGCGATCACCGCCCTTTGCGCGTGGGCCTGATCGGCGCCGGCAAGTTCGGATCGATGTACCTGTCGCAGGTGCGACGCACGCCGGGCATGAGACTCGCCGCGGTGGCGGATCTCGACCTGCAGGGTGCGCGCGGGGCGCTGGCGCGTGCGGGTTTCGGCGATTCGGACCTCGCCGGCGTGGCGTTCGTCGATGACGGGCGCCGGCTGATTGACCGCGTCGACGTGGAGATTGTCATCGATGCCACTGGCTCGCCGGCGGCGGGCATCGCCCACGCGCTCGCCTGCTGCGACGCCGGCAAGTCCATCGTGATGGTCAACGTGGAGGCGGACGCGCTCGCCGGTCCGCTGCTCGCGCGCAAGGCGCACGAAGCCGGCATTGTTTATTCCCTTGCGTACGGCGATCAGCCCGCGCTGATCTGCGAGATGGTGGACTGGGCTCGGGCCTGCGGTCTGGAGGTGGTCGCTGCGGGCAAGGGCACGAAGTACCTCCCCGACTATCATGCCTCCACGCCCGAGACGGTCTGGGGACACTACGGCATCACGCCCGAGAACGCGCGCCTGGGCGGCCTGAACCCGCAGATGTTCAACAGCTTCCTGGACGGCACCAAGAGCGCGATCGAGATGTGCGCGGTGGCCAACGCGACCGGCCTGGCCGCGCCGTCCGGGCTGGCGTTTCCGCCCTGCGGCGTGGATGACCTGCCGCGTGTGCTTCGCCCGCGCGAAGAGGGCGGCCAGCTCGCGCACCGCGGCCAGGTGGAGGTGATCTCCAGCCTCGAGCGCGACGGTCGCCCGGTGTTTCGCGACCTGCGCTGGGGCGTGTACGTGGTGTTCGCGGCGGGCAGCGATTATGTGGAGCGCTGCTTCCGGGAGTACGGTCTCGTCACCGATCCCGGCGGGCGGTATGCCGCGATGTACAAGCCCTATCACCTGATCGGGCTGGAACTGGGGATCAGCGTCGCCAGCGTGGGGCTGCGCCGCGAGCCCACCGGTACACCCGAGGCGTTCAACGCGGACGTGGTAGCCACTGCCAAGCGGGCGCTCAAGGCCGGCGAGATGCTCGACGGGGAGGGCGGCTTCACCGTCTACGGCAAGCTGCTCCCAGCGTCGCAGTCGCTGCACGAGGGCGGCCTGCCGCTGGGGCTGGCCCACAAGGTCAGGCTCGCGCGCGACGTGCCTGCAGGGGCCAGCGTGCGCTGGTGCGACGTGGAGATCGACGAGACACTGCCTGCGGTGCGATTTCGCCGGGAGATGGAGCGTGTCATTCCTCCGGGCATGAACGTGCGCGGATAGCGCGACGCTTGCCGCGGCGAAAGGGGCCTTTGACGGGGGCGCACGGCGGGATGCGCCACGGAGCACTCTTCGCGGTGCCGACGGGGCGTACTCGCCGAGCCCGGTCGACGGCCGCCACGCGCTCGACGCGCCATTGTCGCACCGCCCGGGTCGAGAGTCCCTTGCGGGCGGGTCCGTGGTGGCGCTGCTGCCGATGTCTCGCCACTGCGGCGGGGCGCAGTGGCGAGCCTGCCATTACACTGGTGCCTTACCGCCTGGCGATCCCATGCCCCATGCCGATCACACGCCTCACGGCCCGAGCCGAACATCTCAAGCCCTCTCGCACCGCGGACGCCTACGCCGGACGGGAAAGTCTCACCTTTGTCCGGTGCCGCGTGGAGACCGAGGATGGCCTCGTCGGCCACGGCGTTACCGGGCGCTTCCTCGCCGCCGAGGTGGTGCATTTGCTGGAGCACGGCTTTGGTTCCACCGTCGTCGGCCTCGATGCGCTGGACATCGAGGCGATCACGGCCACGCTCGTGCGTGCGTTCAACCCGCGGGGTTCGACCGGTGTGTTCGTGTCCGCGCTCTCGGCGCTGGACCTCGCGCTCTGGGACCTGAAGGGCCAGCGACTCGGGCTGCCGGTGGCGCGGCTGATCGGCGGCGCACGCGACAAGGTGGCGGCCTACGCCACTGCCGGGCTGCCAGCCTTCAGCGAGACCGAACTCGTCGGCGCCTGCACGACGGCACTCGCCCAAGGCTATCGCGGCGTGAAGATGCTGGTGGGGGCCGGTCGCAGTCTGGACGAGGATGTGCAGCGCATCCACGCGGTACGCCGCGCGATCGGCGATGCGCCGCTGATGCTGGACGCCAACTGCGCGTTCACGGTGGCGGAGGCGAAGCGCCTCGCCCATCGGGTCGCGGAGTGCGGCATCGAGTTCTTCGAGGAGCCAGTGCGCGGAAACGATCTTGTCGCGCTGGCCGAACTGCGCCGCGCATCGCCCATTCCGCTGGCCTCGGGACAGATGATCCAGTCGATGACCTGGTTCCGGGACGCGCTCGCGCAGGGCGCGCTGGATGTGCTGCAACCGAACGCAGCCTTCTGCGGAGGGCTGTCGGCGATGCTGCGGGTGCTGGCGATGGCCGAGGCGCATGGCGTGCCGGTCGCCGGCGCGGGTGGATTCGAGGCCGCCAGCCTGCCGGCCATGGCCGGTCACCGCCACGGCGGCATGCTCGAGGTGCACGGCGCGCACGCGGCGCTACGCGCTCGCTTTGCCCAGCATCCGGAGTACCGGGACGGATGGCTCACCGTGCCAGCGCGGGCGGGGCTGGGGCTCACGCTGGTGGACGACGCGAACTGACGCGCAGGACAGTCCTCCCCCGGAGGCCGCTCCGCGTCCCCGGCGGCTCGCGCGCCGCCGACGAGCCAGGCGAACCGGCACATCTTGCCTGGCACGAGGCTTCCGGGGCGACGGCGGCAGGTTCGTTCCGAGGATCCCGGGGGCCATCGCTCCTGAGACAAAGGGCGGATGTTTCCCGGGCACCGGGGCCAGGTCGCGCCTGAGGGCTGGGCACGGGTAGCCCCCGGGGTTACAGGGGCCTCGGGCCGTCGAGGAGAGGGGAACTCCCCCACCGCACCCGGTCAGGGACCCTCCCGGGACGAGAGGGCAGGTCTTTTCCGGGTTTCCCGGGGCAGGGCGCAGCCGACTTCGGGGGGCGCACGCGCCCGAGGCGACGGGGGCGGGTCCTTTCCTGGACGACGGGGGACAGCCGCGCCCGAGGCGGCGGGCTGGTCCCACCCGAAGCGCCGGAGGCAGGGTGGCGCTGCCGGCAAGCCCTGGCTGCCGCGAGCGCGCTCGCAGTTCGACCTCGACCGGATTCCGGCACCCGGGAGTCAGCCTCGCTGCAGCACGCATGAGTATTGACGTCGCAAGGCCACGCGCTCATCCTCGCAGCGTGGGAGGCTTGATCTGGCGCGTCAGCGGGGATACACCACGCGGCGTGGGAGGAGGAGGGCGTCTTGTTCGCTCGAATGGCCGGTGTTCGCGCCGCCCGCATCCTGGGCCGCTGGTCGTGCCATGCCACCCTCATGGCCAGCGTGGCTGGAGGCCTGCTCGCGGCCACGGGGCCTGCCGCGGCCCAGGGTGGACCCGACCGTCCGGTACGCCTGATCGTTCCGTTCGCGCCCGGGGGCATCAACGACACGGTCGCGCGGCCGCTGGCCGAACGCATGCGGTCGATGCTGGGCAACATCGTGGTCGAAAACCGGGCAGGTGCGGGCGGCACCATCGGTGCGGCCTTCGTGGCCCGCGCCGACCCGGATGGAAACACCCTCCTGCTGGGCAGCGCCGCTACCCACATCGTGGGACCGCTGGTCACCAGCGCGGCTGGCTACGAGCCGGTCAAGGACCTTGCCCCGAGCGGAATCATCGCGGTGAG
>JBIPNU010000066.1:0-8281 GCA_044370615.1 Burkholderiales bacterium | reverse complement strand
CCGGACCACCACCTCCTCGAACTCCACCGCGGCGCTGAGCCCCCCGGCCGCGGCGAGCGTCGCGCGCAGCAGCGTGAGCGGCCGCGGCAACCCCTCGCGCGCGATCCGCTCCGGAACCTGAACCACCAGTCGCATCGTCGTGCCGGAGCCACCCTCCTCGAGGTAGTCGATCGTCCGCACACCCGCGCAGTCGACTTCGCTCTTCACCGGGTTCCAGTAGCGACGGTCGACCAGTTGCTGGCCGTCGATACGGTTGATCACCAGCGCGGCCTTCTCCAGCGCACCCTCGACCAGCAACCGCAGCAGGCGATCGCCGGCCAGCGCGACGAACGTGCCCTCGGGCACCGGCTGAGCCGCGTGGCAGCCCGGCGCGGGCTGCGCGCGCGCAGGCTGCGCCGGCAACGCCAGCAGCGCCGCGGCGAGCAGCGCGACGATCGCCCCGGGCGTCCCCCTGCGAGGCCGTGTCATCCGCGAACTCACCGCAGGCGGGTGATCAGGCTGGAGGTGTCCCACCGCCCGCCCCCGGCCTGCTGCACGTCCGAGTAGAACTGGTCGACGAGCGCGGTCGCCGGCAGCAGCGCGCCGTTTCGCCGCGCCTCGGCGAGCACCAGCCCGAGGTCCTTGCGCATCCAGTCCACCGCGAAGCCGAAGTCGAACTCGCGTCGTGCCATCGTGCGACCGCGATTGTCCATCTGCCAGCTCTGGGCCGCCCCCTTGCCGATCACCCCGAGCACCGCATCCATGTCGAGCCCGGCGCGCTGCCCGAACGCCACCGCCTCGGACAGGCCCTGGAGCAGCCCGGCGATGGCGATCTGGTTGACCATCTTGGCGAGCTGGCCGCTGCCGACCGGCCCGAGCAGCGTCACCGCCTGCGCATAGGCGGCGATCACCGGTCGCACCCGGTCGAAGGTCGCGGCTTCGCCCCCGCACATCACGGTGAGCACGCCCTTCTGCGCGCCTGCCTGCCCGCCGGACACCGGCGCGTCGATGAAGCCCAGCCCTCGCGCCCGGGCAAGCCCGGCGAGTTCGCGCGCGACATCGGCCGACGCCGTGGTGTGGTCGACGAAGACCGCGCCTTCGCGCAGGCCTGCGAAGGCGCCGCGATCGCCAAGCACCACCGAGCGCAGGTCGTCGTCGTTGCCCACGCAGGCGAAGACGATCTCGGCCCCGTCGGCCGCCTCTCGCGGCGTGGCTGCCGCGCGCCCGGCATGCTCGCGGGTCCAGTGCTGCGCCTTCGCGGCGGTGCGGTTGTACACCGCCACGTCATGGCCGGCGGCGGCCAGGTGCCCGGCCATCGGGTAACCCATCACGCCCAGGCCGAGGAAGGCCACCCGCCGCGCGGGGACCGGTGCATTGCTGTTCGCTGTCATCTCGTCACTCCCTCAGGCTCCGGCACGGGGGCGGAGCGGCCCGGTGCCGGAGGCGCTCGCGCCGGCACGCACGATGCGCGTGGCTGCGGCCCGGGCGGGCGAAGGGCCCGGCCGGCCGACGAGCCCGCGCCTACAGCGCACGGCGGTAGCGCGCGACCCTGGCCTCGTCCACCTCGACGCCGAGACCCGCGCCCTGCGGCACTTCGGCATGGCCCGAGACCACCTGCACCGGCCGCGCGACGATGTCGTCGGCCAGGTACTGGTTGGTGATCGACAGCCCCCAGTCGAGGTTGGGCAGCGCCGCGGCCAGATGCAGCACCGCGGAGATGCCGATGCTCGATTCGGCCACCTTGTTCGCGAGGTTCACGCGCATGCCGAGGCGGTCGCACAGGCGGCCGGCTTCCCAGACCGCGCGCATCCCGCCCAGCTTGATGGTCTTCAGGCTCACGCCGCTGGCCGCCTTCAGGCGATGGTGGCGTTCGATGTCGTCGAGGTCGTGGAGCCCCTCGTCGGCGCCGATCAGCAGCGCGCCGGCCGCGGCCACCCGCGCCATGCCCGCGAGGTCGCGCGAACGCACCGGCTGCTCGAAGAAATCGAGGCGCGAGCCGCTCATCGCCTTCGCATAGGCAAGCGCCTGATCGACGCTGTAGCCCTGGTTGGCGTCCGCCGAAATCAGGTGGCCGTCGCCCAGGGCCTCGCAGATCGCCCGGGAGCGCTGCGCCTCATCGAGCGGATCGCCGGTGCCGACCTTGATCTTCCAGGCGACGAAACCAGCGGCCTTGCGCGCCTGCACCTCGGCGACGTCGCCCGCCTGCGAGCCGGTGCCGATCAGCCAGAGCACGGCCATGCGGTGGCGCCGCTGCTCTCCGAACAGGCGCCAGGCCGGCACGCCAGCCGCCTTGCCGGCCAGGTCGCGCAGCGCCATCTCGATGGCCGACTTGGCGGCGTGGTTGCCGTAGAGGGCGAAGTCCCAGTGCGCCTCGATGGCGTCGATCTCGGCGGCATCCCGCCCCTCGATCGCCGGGGCGAGGTAGCGGGTCGCGGCGACCATGCTCTCCACCGTCTCGCCGGTCATGTGCGGCGCGGAGGCGGCCTCGCCCCAGCCGACCGCGCCATCGGCGGTCTCGACCCTCACCAGCAGGTTGTCGGCCGAGCGGATCTCCACGCCCGCCATCTTCATCGGTTTGGCCATCGGCAGCGCGACGGCGATCGCCTCGACCTTCGTGATCCTTGCCATTGCCCGGTTTCCTCTGTTGCCTGTGGTGGTGAGCGTCGGCGCACGCGCCGCCTCGCGCTCAGCCGCGCAGCGGCTCGCGCTGGAATTCCATCGAGAAGGTGAAACGACGCTCGGGGTGCACCGTCACCGAGTTCTCGAAGTTCTCCCCGTCCCTGCCATAGTACCGACGCACGAAGGTGAGCGCCGGCGAACCGGCGGGCACGTCGAGTGCGCGCGACAGGCGCGCCGGCACGCGGGTGGCGGCGACTTCGAAGCGGGCGCGGGCGGTGCGCACGCCGAACAACCGCTCGATCTGCTGGTAGACGTGCGTCTGCGCGTGATCCGGCGCGTCGACCACCGTCCGGTAGCGAGGATGCACGTAGATGTCGGTCCAGCCCAGCGGTTCGGCGGAGGCCGGGGTGCGCCGCAGCGCGCTGATGCGAAACCAGGGCGTTCCCGGCACGCAGTCGAGTTGCTGCGCGAGCGCCTTGTCCGCGCACACCAGCCGGTGCCCGACGTTCACCCGGAAGGTGTCCGCCGGATAGTTCATCAGTTCCTCGACCGAGCTCACGCTCTGCGTGAAGGCGGTGGGCGGCTCCGAGGCCACCACCACCGAGCCGGCACCCGGACGGCGCACCACGAGTCCGCGCTCGGTGATCGTGCGCAGCGCCTCGCGCACGGTGTGCCGGCTGGCCTCGAAGCGCCGGCAGAGCTCGACCTCGGGCGGAAGCAGCCCGCCCACCGGCAGCGCTCCGGATCGGATCTCCTCGATCAGCTGGCGCGTGATCACCTGGTACAGCGGGGCTGCGCCACGAACCCGCGCGCGCGCCGTCGCCGTCTGATCGTCATCCGCCTGCATCGCATCCACCGCCTGCCGTCCCGCGTCGACCCCCGCTGCGGCCGCGGCACCCGTGCGCCCACCGCGGACTGTCAACGATGGTACCATTTGTCCGTACATTTGAAGCGCGTGCCCTCGCGGCGCGCACCATCACGACGAGGAGCGAAGGACGATGGCGAAGGCGAAGGCAGCGGGCAGAAAGTCAACCGGGCGCGGGCGTCGCGCCGCCGCGGGCACCACGATCCGGCCGCGCAAGTACACCGACATCCTGTTCGAGGTCCGCGATCAGGTCGCCTGGGTCACCATCAACCGGCCGCGCGTGCTCAATGCCTTCCGCGAGCAGACCCTCGACGAGATGATCGAGGCGCTGAAGTCCACTCGCGAGGATCCGTCGATCGTCTGTGCGGTCGTCACCGGGGCCGGCGAACGCTCGTTCTCCGCCGGCGGCGACTTCTACGCGATGAAGCGCCTGAACTTCACCAACGCCTACATGTGGAACGACCGCATGCTCGGCCTGGCGATGACCATCCGCGGCCTGCCGATCCCGGTGATCGCGATGGTCAACGGCTGGTGCATGGGCGGCGGCCACGAACTCGCGCTGTGGTGCGACCTGGTCATCGCCTCGGAGAATGCGGTACTCGGCCAGACCGGCGCCAAGGTCGGCGCCTGCCCGACGGTCGGGGCCACCCAGTACATCCCGCGCATCATCGGCGAGCGTCTGGCTCGCGAGATGATCTTCTGCGCCCGCCGCTTCACCGCCAGGGAGGCGGTCGAGGTGGGCCTCATCAACAAGTGCGTGCCGCAGAAGGACCTGCTGGCCGAGACGCTCAAGTGGTGCGAGACGATGAAGGGCCACAGCGCGCTCACCATCCGCATGACCAAGCGCTCGCTCAACTTCGAGTCGGACAACCTCTACTCGTCGTGGCAGCATGGCATGGAACTGCTGGCCCACGTGTGGGGCTCGGATGAAGCCAACGAGGGCATGACGGCGTTCCTCGAAGGGCGCAAGCCCGACTTCCAGCAGTTCCGGATGAAGGCCCGGCGCGAACTGTCCGGCTATCTCGACGGCTGCGAGCGCAACCTCAACGAGCCCCCCGAGATGCGCAGGCTGCATCGCTGAGCGAGCGCCTCGTGCCTGCCCCCGAAGCCGGCGCAGCGCAGGCCGACGGCGCGCTCGCCGGCCTGCGGGTGCTCGACCTCACGCGCGTGCTGGCCGGTCCGCTGGCCGCGCAGTTCCTCGGCGACCTCGGTGCCGAGGTGATCAAGGTCGAGCCGCCGGGCAACGGCGACGACACCCGTACCTGGGGCCCGCCCTGGGTGGGTGGCGAGGAGGACCGCGAGGCGGCCTACTTCCTCGGCGCCAACCGCAACAAGCGCTCGATCTGCCTTGACCTCGGCGGCGCGGAGGGTCGCGCGCTGCTGGGTCGGCTGATCGAGCGCTCCGACGTGGTGCTGGACAACTACAAGCTCGGCACGCTCGCCCGCTGGGGCTTCGACGACGCATGGTTCGACGCCCACGCGCCGCGCGCGATCCGCGCGAGCGTCACCGGCTACGGCAGCAGCGGACCGCGCGCAGCGCTTCCCGGCTACGACTTCATCGCCCAGGCCGAATCCGGGCTGATGAGCATCTGCGGCGAGACCGACGGCGATCCGATGAAGTACGGGGTGGCGATCGTCGACATCGCCACCGGACTCATCGCTGCCAACGGCGTGCTCGCGGCGCTGGCCGCCCGCAGCCGCACCGGTCGCGGCCAGAAGGTCGAGGCCTCGCTCTACGAGACCGGCCTGTACCTGCTCGCCAACGTCGCGATGAACCATCTCGCCAGCGGACGCGACGCGCGACGCTTCGGCAACGGCCATCCGAACATCGTGCCCTACACCACCTATCCGGCGGCCGACTCGATGATCGCGGTCGCGGTGGGCAACGACGGCCAGTTCGCGAAGTTCGCCGAACTGCTCGGCGATCCGCACTGGGCGCGCGATCCGGACTACGCGACCAACGCGGCGCGCATCGCCGCGCGCGATCGACTGGATGCGGCCATCGGCGAGCACACCCGCGCGCGACCGGCCGCCGACTGGATCGATCGACTGCGAGCGGCCGGCATCCCGTGTGCCCGCATCAACACGGTCGCGCAGTCGCTGTCCGACCCGCAGACTGCGGCGCGCGAGATGGTGGTGGGCATGAGCCATCCCGACTACGGCGACTTCCGCACCCTGGGCTGCCCGGTGAAACTCTCCGATACCCCGGCCGCCTATGCGCTACCCCCGCCTCGCCTGGGAGAGCATGGCGACCGGGTGCTGCGCGAGGCCCTGGGCCTCGGGGACGACGAGATCCGCGCGCTGCGCGAGCGCGGCGTGGTGGGCGGCTGAATCGTGTTCACCACCCTCGCCCACGTGTCGATCGCCGTGCCGGACCTCGACCAGGCCATCGCCCTGCTCGAGGCGCGCTACGGACTGGCCGCCGGACCGGTGCGGGAAAACGCCCAGCAGGGCGTGCGCATGGCGTACGTGGAGCTCGCGAACGCGCGCATCGAGCTGATGTCGCCCACCTCCGCGGCCTCCCCGATCGCGAAGTTCCTCGAGCGCAACCCGCGGGGCGGCATCCACCACCTGTCGCTGGGCACCGGCGATGTGGTCGCCACGGCCGAGCAGCTGAAGGCTCACGGCACCCAGGTACTGGGCGACCCGCGGACCCAGCGCAACGTTCACGGCGACCCGATCGCCTTCCTCCACCCGAGGGACTTCCTCGGCGCGCTGGTGGAGATCGAGCCCGACAGCGGGCACGACTGAGTCGTGTGCTAGCCAGCGCGCGGGCGCGCGGACGCGTCCAGTCGCCTGCCGTCCGGACGGCCGGCAGGCATGAGTTCCCCCTCCGCTGCGGCGGTGAATCCGGCCCCGTTCCGAGCCAGACCCCATGACCGTTGCCTCGTTCGCGACCCTGCAATCGGTGCTCGACACGCTCGTCGCGGGCATCCATCCGGGCGCGCTCGCCTGGCAGGCCGGCGCGACGATCGGCGCGCTGCTGCTGGCATGGTTCGCGACCGGCGCGCTGCGCCGACGGTTCGGCCATCCCGGCGAGGACGGCCAGCCCGTGCTGGCCGCCGCCGGCTTCGACCGCATCCTGTTCCCGCTGTGCGGGATCGCGCTGCTGCTCGTCGCCCAGTCGGCGGTCGGCCGCCTCCACGCCACCGGACTGATGCGTCTGGCGGTCACCCTGCTCGCGGCGCTGGCCGCGGTGCGCTTCCTGGTCTACCTGCTGCGCACCATCCTGCCTGCGGGCTCGCAGGTGGCGGCGTGGGAGCGGGTCATCGCCTGGGGTGTCTGGGGCTGGATCGCGCTGCACCTGTCGGGGCTGCTGCCCGGGATCACCGGCTTCCTCGACTCGCTGCGCATCCCGTTCGGTCGCCACCCGGTCTCGGTGCTGCTGATCGTGAACGTCGCCCTCTCGGTCCTCGCCACGCTGATCGTGGCGTTGTGGCTGTCGCGCCTGGTCGAGCGTCGGCTGATGGGCGCGGAGACGCTGGATGTCAACCTGCGGGTGATCCTCGCCAAGCTCGCCAAGGCCCTGCTGCTGCTGCTTGCCCTGCTGTTCGCGCTCGACGTGGTCGGCGTCGACCTCACGCTGCTGTCGGTATTCGGCGGCGCGCTGGGCGTGGGCCTCGCCTTCGGCCTGCAGAAGATCGCCAGCAACTATGTGAGCGGCTTCATCATCCTCGCCGACCGCTCGCTGTCGATCGGCAACACGGTCACCGTCGACAACCGCGAAGGCGTGGTGACCCGGATGACCGCCCGCTACATCGTCGTGCGCAACAACGACGGCACCGAGGCGCTGATCCCGAACGAGACGGTGATCACCAGCACCGTGGTCAACCAGTCCTACAGCGATCCCAGGGTGCGGGTGGCGATCCCGGTACAGGTGAGCTACGACAGCGACCTCGACCACGCGATCGAGATCATGCGAAGGACCGCGGCGGCCCAGCCGCGGGTGCTGACCGATCCCGCGCCCGCCGTGGTGATCCAGCGGCTGGCCGACAGCGGCATCGACCTCGAGCTCGGGGTGTGGATCCGCGATCCGGAAGCCGCCCGCGGTCCGCTTCGCACCCGGATCTACCTCGAGCTGCTGCGTGGCTTCCGGGAGCACGGCATCGGCATCCCCTACCCGCAGCGCGAAGTCCGCCTGTTGTCGCCCGCCGCCACCGCCCGCGATCGGCCGATGCCGCAGGCGGATTCCCAACCCACTGACGCGTAAGGACTTTCCGGAATTCCGTCGTCGTGCCGCCGGCTATCCCCCGCGGCGGGCTTCCGGTAGACTCCCCCCAGCCGATTTCCACGCAAGGAACTCACTGCATGTCGCTCTCGACCGGGCTGTTCGACCTCCCCTGGTGGGGTTATGTCGTCTACGTGCTGGTGATGACGCACGTGACGATCGCGGCCGTCACGATCTACCTGCACCGCCACCAGGCGCACCGCGGGCTCGACCTGCACCCGGTCGTCTCGCACTTCTTCCGTTTCTGGCTGTGGCTCACCACCGGGATGGTCACGCGCGAGTGGGTGGCGGTGCATCGCAAGCACCACGCGCGCTGCGAGACGCCCGAGGATCCGCACAGCCCGCAGGTGCTGGGTATCCGCACGCTGATGCTGCAGGGCACCGAACTCTATCGCCGCGAGTCGCTCAACCGCGAAACCCTCGAGAAGTTCAGCCGCGGCACGCCCGACGACTGGATCGAGCGCAGGCTCTACAGCCGGCACTCCGTGGCCGGCCCGTACACGATGCTGGTGATCGACGTGCTGCTGTTCGGCCCGATCGGCATCACGCTGTTCGCGATCCAGATGCTGTGGATCCCTGTGCTGGCCGCC
>JBIPNU010000056.1:0-9327 GCA_044370615.1 Burkholderiales bacterium | reverse complement strand
CCTGAAGGTCGACCTCAAGTTCATGCCCAACCCGGGCGACGCGCTCACTGCGCTCACCGGCGGGGCCATGCACGTCGTGCACATTCCGTTCACGAACACGATCGTGGCCGCCAACAACGGTGCGCCGGTGCGGATCATCGGCGGCAGTGGCGCGGGCGGCATCTTCCTGATCGCCCAGGGTTCCCTGGGCATCAAGTCGATGGGCGACCTCGCGGCGCGCAAGGGCAAGGGCCTGAAGATCGGCGCGATGCGCCTGAACACCTTCGAGCTGATGGCCTATCGGGCGATGCAGAACGCCGGCCTGCGCTACGACGACTTCCAGATGGTGTGGTTCAACGACGTGCTCGCGATGGCGGCGGCCTTCGAGGCGAAGGCCGTCGACCTGGTGACCCATGTCGAGCCCTTTGCCACGCGGCTGGTCGACAAGCTGGGTGGCGTGCCGATCGTCTCCAACCTCGACACCTGGGGCAAGGACGGTCCCGACTGCGTGACGAACGCCCGGACCGACTTCATCGAGAAATACCCCCAGGCAGTGACCCGCTACCTGCGCACGCTGGTGCGCGCCGACGCGCTGATCAAGTCCAATCGCGACAAGGCGGTGGACGTGCTCGACGCCTCCAAGTTCTACCGCGTGGACAAGGAGACCCTGCGCTCGGCCCTGCCGCGACAGATGCCGCAGGTAAACCTGATCGGCGCCGGCGAGGCGGGCATGCGCACGGCGATCGCGGACATGACGACCCTGGGCTACATCAAGAGGGTGCCGGACAACCTGATCGACTTCCGGTTCCTTCGCGAAGCGCTCAAGGCCTAGGTTCGAGTCGTGAACGGTGTCCTGAAAGCCGCGGCGGCGGCGCTGGTTCCCTGGCTGGTGCTGGTCGGCCTGTGGGAATTCGGTGCCGCCACCGGATCGCTGGCGACCACGCTGTTTCCGCCACCGTCGTCGTTCGTGAAGTTCGCGATCGAGAACGATTTCCGGGTCGGCTTCGGCTCCGAGGCGATGACGGTACCCGCGGCCATCATCGCCAGCAGCTTCCGGGTGGTGGCGGGGCTGGCGATCGGCTTCGTGGCGGCGGTCCTGACCGGCATCCTGGTGTCGATGTCGAGGTGGCTGTCGATCGGGCTGCTGCCGATCGTGCGCGGGCTTGCGCCGATCGCCCCCATTGCCTGGATCCCGATCGGCATCGTGATCTTCGGGGTGGGCAACCCGACGGCCATCTTCGTGGTCTTCACCGGGGTCTACTTCCTGCTCACGCTGTCGACGGTAGCCGCAGTTCAGTCGGTCGACGAGCGGCTGGTCAAGACCGCGCGTACCTATGGCGCCTCTCCTCGCCAGGTCTGGACACACGTGATCTTTCCCGCGGTACTGCCCCAGGTGTTCACGATGCTGCGGATCAACTTCTTCGCGGCCTGGATGGCGGTGCTGGCTGCCGAGATGGTCGGTCTCAAGAACGGCGTGGGCATGATCGTCATCCTCGGTCGCGAAATGTTCAATCCGAACCTGATCATGCTGGGCATCTGCATCATCGGTGTCACGGGCTATGCGGTCGATGCGCTGCTGCTGTTCATCCAGCGCAAGATCCTCTGGTGGAAGACGGCCGAATGAGTTCGCTCGAGATCGATGCGGTACGCAAGGTCTGGCCCGGAGCGCGTGGGCTGGAGACCACGGCCATCGAGGATGCGAGCCTGCGCGTCTCCTCCGGGGAGTTCGTCGCCATCCTCGGCCCGAGCGGTTGTGGCAAAAGCACGCTGCTGGAACTCTGCGGCGGGCTGGAGCCGCTGTCCGGCGGGCGTATCCTGATCGACGGCGAGTCGGTGACCGCGCCGAACCCGAAGGTGGTGATGGTCTTCCAGGAACACTCGCTCTTTCCATGGCTCACCGTCGAGGACAACGTGATCTTCGGGTTGCGCATGAAGGGTATGGGGATCGACGAGCGCTGGCGTCGCGGACGCGAGGTGCTCGAGCGGGTCCGCCTCGTGAAGTTCGCGAAGCACTATCCCCACCAGTTGTCCGGCGGCATGCGCCAGCGGGTGGCGATCGCACGGGCCCTGGTCGGCCAGCCGGAATTCATCCTGATGGACGAGCCGTTCGCCGCGCTGGATTTCCAGACCCGGGTCCTGATGCAGCAGTTCCTGCTGGAGATCTGGTCGGGCTTCCAGTCGACCATCCTGTTCGTCACGCACCAGATCGACGAGGCGGTGCTGCTGGCCGACCGGGTGGTGGTGATGAGCGCCGCACCCGGGCGAGTGCTGGAAGACGTGAAGATCGACCTTCCGCGCCCGCGCAGCATGACCGACCCGGCCTTCAACGACTACCGGATGCGCCTAACCGCGCACATGGAACGCGAGGTGATGCGTGCGGCTGAGTTTCAGTGATCTGTTCGACGAGAACGGATACCGCGCCGGCTGCGAGCAGTGGTCCGGCCGGGAGGTCGAGATCAGCGGGTATCTGAACGCCACCCATGATGGCGCGGCCCGCATGCTGGTGTCCGTACCCGGAGCCTGCCCCGACTGCTCGCCCGTGCCGGTCGCCGCGATCGACCTGCCCGGTTTCGAGGGCGAGGCGAGCGAGGCACGGGTCACGATGCGCGGCATGCTGTCCTACGGGTTCGCGGTCGACGAGAAGGGCAACGCCTCTTTCCTGCGCATCGAGCGCGCGTCGCTGCAACCGGAGCCGCGCGCATGATGCTCATCCGAAACGCGCGCGTCGTCACGCCGGACGGGACCGATGCGGCACTCGATGTCCTGATCGAGGGCGGCACCATCGCCGACGTCGTGCCCCGCGGTTCGGTGCGCGGCGACGGGATGGAGTGCGTGGACGCCACCGGGCGCGCACTGATGCCGGCCCTGGTGAACGGCCACAACCATGCGCAGGGCGCGCTGGCCAAGGGCGTGTTCGATCGCTACAACCTCGAGACCTACCTGAACGCGCAGCCCGGCGCGACCGGGCGGCGTACCGTCGAGGACAAGTACCTGTCCGCACTGATCGGGGCGGCCGAACTGGTGCGCAAGGGCTGCACCGCGGGCTACGACATGTTCGCCGAGTTTCCGCTGCCCACGGTCGAGGGGGTCGAGGCGGTCGGTCGCGCCTATGCCGATGCCGGCATGCGCGCCACGATTGCACCGATGATGGCCGACCGCGGCCTGTACGAAGCGGTTCCGGGGCTGGCCGACGCCCTGCCCGAACCGCTGCGCGAGCAGGCGTTGCGTGCGCGCTATGCCCCCTATGGCGAAACGATGGCCGTGATGGATTCGATCATCCGGGGCTGGCGGTTCGATCGCGCCCGCATCCGGCCCGCGCTCGGGCCGACGATACCGCACCACTGCAGCGACGAGTTCCTCGTCGCCTGCCGCGATTACGCGTACGAGCACGCGCTGGGCATCCAGATGCACGTGTCCGAGTCGCCGATGCAGGGCGTGGTCGGGCGCCGGGTCTACGGGCATTCGCTGGTCGAGCATCTGTCGGCGGTCGGGCTGCTGGGCGAACGCTTCTGCGTCGCACACGGCGTGTGGCTCGACGAGACCGATCGCCAGCGGCTGGCCGATGCGGGCTGTTCGGTGTCGCACAACCCCGGCAGCAACCTCAAGCTGGGCTCGGGCATCGCCGACATGCGCGCGATGCTCGACCGCGGCCTGAACGTGGCCATCGGAACCGATGGCGCGTCGTCCTCCGACAACCTCAACGCGTTCGAGGCGATGCGGCTTGCCTGCTATGTGTCCCGCGTGAAGGGCAACCCGCCGGAGCGCTGGATCAGCGCGCGCGAGGCGCTGTATGCGGCGACCGAGGGCGGGGCGAGGGCGCTGGGCTTCGAGCGGCTGGGTCGCATCGAGAAGGGATGGCAGGCAGACCTGCTGCTGCTGGACCTCTGCGCGCTGCACTACATCCCGCTCAACGATCTCGTGAACCAGATCGTGTTCGCCGAGGACGGCACCGGGGTCGACAGCGTGATGTCGGGCGGCCGCTGGCTCGTGCGCGAGCGCCAGCTCCTGACCGTGGACGTGGAGGCGCTGCGTCGACAGGCGGAGGAGGCGGTCGATCGCCTGCGCACCGTCAACGCCGGGGCGAGGGCCCTGGGCGAGCAGTTGCACCCGATCGTGGGGCACTACTGCTCGGGGCTGCTGCCCTGACCATCGTGCCGCGCGCGGCGCGGCACGAGCATCCGCTCGCCGGCGATTCGCGCCCGGCCGCTAGCGACCGCGGCGGATGAACTCGACGACCTCGCGCCCCAGCGCCTCGTCCGCGGTGTTGAACTGATAGACCATGGACAGGTGGTTGTGTCGCTCCAGCCGCGTGAAGCGGGGGCAGGCGCGGTCGCGCTCGCACAGGGCCGAGAGGAGCAGCGCGCCCTGGGTGTCGAGGTCGGGGTTGTCGTACTCGGCGATCACGATGTGCACCGGCAGGCGCGGCGCGGCGGCGACATGCCGGATCGGCGAGCGCGCGGGATACTGCGCGCGATCGGTGCCGAAGTAGGCCTGGAAGTTCTTCAGGTTCGGATCCGAGGGGTGCGGGTCGAAGTGGTAGCGCCCGCTCATGAGAACGATGCCTGCCAGGCCGTGTCCCTCGCGGGGCTGAAGATCCTTCATGAACGCGTAGGTGGCCACGTGGGTGGCCCCGGCGGAGTGGCCGATCAGGTGGATGCGATTCGGATCGCCGCCGTAGGCGGCAGCGTTCTTCCGCAGCCAGGCGACCAGTGCCCCCACGTCCTCGGCGGCGGCGGGCCACTGCGCGGCTGGCGCCAGTCGGTAGGTGGCATTGACCCCGAGCATGCCCTGGCGGGCGAAGTACGTGGCCACGTTGCTGGAGACCTCGGCATTGACGTCGCGTTCGCCCCGCACGTAGGCCCCGCCGTGCAGGAAGACCACGACCGGTGCGTTCCTGAGTCCCTCGGCGCGGAACAGGTCGGCCCTATGCCGGGCGTCGGGACCATACGCGAGGTTCCGGTCCACCCGGACCCCGGACTTCGGTGCCACGGCCAGCAGCGGGGTGTAGACCTCCAGCGTCTTTTCGATGTTGCCGAGGATGTCCTTGCCCCAGCCGGGACCGACTTCGGCGAGGCGCTGCTGCACGTGCGGCGGCATCTGGGAGACCTGCGCCAGCGAGGGTACGGGGAGCAGCAGCAGGACCAGGGCGAGCAGTCTGTTCATCGTGTACTCCAGCGGTGAGGGTAGTGGGCGTCGCCGAGGCCGGCTGCGCAGCCCCCCGCGCCCGTCCGGGGCCTGTGAAATCCACCATGATCGGTCTCGCCGCCACGGCGAGGCTCGGGTGGTGTGTGCGCGGGAGCGTCGCACGGGGTCGCCTCGCCGCGAGAATCGGCACCTGCCGATTATGGCTTGCGTCGATCCCTGGTTTGCTTCAGTTGTTGCAGGCGAGAGACCAACTCCGGCGTAGCGGCTTCGTGGCTGCAGGACCCGATGCGGCGGCTGGCATCGACGCGGTAGACGCGTCGCTCGCTTCCCTTGAATGCGGTGGCGCAGGTCGTCTCGGCCCGCGCCCGCAGGTTCAACGTCGAGGCTGCCTCTCCGGCGTAGACCTCGAGGACCCTGACTTCGGCCTCCCGGTGCCGGCCGCCCGAGTCCGGCGGGCCGATCAGTCGGCTGACCTCGCCGAGGAACAGGACCTCGCCGGGCTCCAGTGTCCGGGTGCCTGACCGCAATCCTTCCACGAGTCTTTCGAACGGCATGCAACTGCAGCCGATCGCCGGGGTGCCCAGCAGCATCAGGAAGACCGTAAGAAAGTAGCGGACAACCATGGGAAGAACCGCCGCGTCGAGTGATGCAGTGAGCCTGACACCGTGCCTTTCACTGGTCAACGGGACGTGGCAGGAGTGAGGCCGGACGGGTCCAGCGGGAGCCGGGCAGTGCATCGCCCTACTGGGGTTTCAGATCGGCTGCCTTCATCACCTTGCGCCGTCTTGCCAATTCGTTTCGGTGGTAGTCCGCGAACTGTTCCGGACTGCTGGCGACCACGGTGCCGCCCGCCGCCTCCAGCGCAGCACGTACGTCGGGATGCTCGCGAACAGCGCGTACGACCTCCGCGTTCCAGCGACGGACCAGTTCGCGCGGTGTTCCTGCGCGCAGCACCACAGCGTGCCAGGACTCGGCGGCAAACCCGGGGAAGCCCTGCTCGGCGACCGTCGGCACATCCGGCAGCGGCGCGAAACGCGAGGAAGATGTCACCGCCAGCGCTCGAAGGCGCCCGGCTTTCACCTGCTGCACCATGATGATCGGCGTCAGCATCCCCATCGACACATGGCCCGCGATGATGTCGTTCGCAGCAGGGTTATCGCCCTTGTACGGGACATGCGTGAGGCGTATGCCGCTGGCCTGGCTCAGGTACTCGGCGACCAGATGGGTGGCAGACCCCTGGCCGGTGGTGGCGTTGGTCAGTTCCATGGGGCGCGTACGCGCGAGGCGGATCAACTCCTGGAGCGAGCGCGCAGGGAGTGCCGGGTTGGCGACCAGCACGAACGGGAACGTGGCGATCAGGCTGACCGGTTCGACGTCCTTGAGCGGGTCATAGACCGGTTTGTCCTGTCCCGCAGGGGTAGTGGCGAGTACGCCGCCGCACCGACAAGACCGGTGTGGCCATCGGCAGGAGCCTTGAGCAGAGCCTCCACCGCGATCATGCCGCTGGCTCCGGGCCGGTTCTCGGCGACGACGGGGCGGCCGGTCGACTCGCTCATGCGCAGTGCGATCAGCCGCGCGGTGGTGTCCACCGCGCCGCCCGCGGCAAACGGGATGAGCAGGCGTATCGGGCGCGCGGGCCAACCCTCGGCTGGAGTTTGGGCCGTGCTGTGCAGCGGGCTCGTGCAGAGCAGCAGTGCCAGCACGAGTGAACCCATGAGCCGGTACCGTTGCGGTCGGTGCTGTTCCAGCGCCCCCTGCACGTTCGAACGTGTCGACTGCCACGCTGCCTCCGGCAGTGGCCGTTTGGTGCCGGAGGGGGATCGGCTGTGTCCCGGTGACGTCATTGGCGTTGCGAACTGCGCCGGGCGCTGACCCTGTCGCATGCGAGTGCGGCGCAGGCATTCAACTGTGTCCTGTACCGGCGGCGTGAACTCAGCGCGCATGTCGGCCGAGGTACGTTTCGAACCAGGCCGCGGTTTCGCGCATCACGATGCCGAACGTCTGCGCGTTGATTTCTTCGTAGACCTCCTTGTGATCTGCACCGGGAATCAGGAACAGGCGCTTGGGTTCACCCGCCCTCGCATACAGGGCATGGGCTTCTTCCACTGGAACCATGGTGTCGCGCTCGGTATGGATGATCAGCAGCGCGCGTGGCGAGATCCGGTGCACAACGTCCTCCGGGGAGAACTGCATGGCCTCGTCCACGCTTTCGAGAGGATAGCCTTCGGGATACTGACCCTCGTAGCGCTGGCCGTGCCCGTAGGCATCGGCCTGGCGCTGCCGGATGCCCGGTCCCTGTGGAAACAACTCCTCGTAGCGGAACCGGCTCGACTGTCCGGTTAGAACGCGGCGAATCCTGTCCTCGCGGATATCGTCCATCAACTTCAGCATCTCCCAGGTTGGCCGCTTGCTGCGCGTCCAGCGCTCGCCACTGGCGAAGCCAGCCACCTCCACGACGGCCTTCACGCGCGGATCGATCGCCGCCGCATAGGTCACGGTGGCTCCCCCGAAGCTCACCCCGAACAGTCCCACATGCTCGGGATCGACCTCCTCGCGGGTCTGCAGGTAGGTCGTCGCATGGATGATGTCGCGCATCTGCTCCATCGGCACGTTGCGCGTGCGGATACCTTCGCTGTCTCCGAAGCCGCGGTGGTAGAAGATCAGCGCGACGTAGCCCTGCGCCGCAAGGTAGCGGGCGAAGGACGGCATGTAGACGTCGCGCCGGCCGGAATTTCCGTGCACACAGACCACAGCCGGCCGACGCTGACCCTCGGCCGCCTCCGCGGGCAAATACAGGCGCGCCGAGATCTTCAGCCCGTCGCTGTAGAACTGGATGTCCTGTTCCACGTGTCCCCTCCTGCTGTCGTTCGTGTGCGTGCCGACGTGCACCGGTCGGTCTCGTTCAGCGTCCCGCGCCGAAGGCGAAGCGCTCGCCGCGTTGCGGAAGGTAGAGCGTTCCGAACATCCAGTCCCAGACGGCCAGTGCAGTCCCGAAGTTTCGATCGCGGTGGCGCGCGTCCTCGGAGTGGTGCGCCTGGTGCATGTGCGGCGAGACGAATACGTGCGACAGCGCGCGCGGGAAGGCGAGGGGCAGCGGGCTGTGGCGCAGGTGCGAGAAGGCCAGGTACCACGCGAGCAGGAAGACGTTGATGCCCATCCAGGTCGCCGGCGCGATGCCGCTGCCGGCGATCAGGCATACGACGCCCAGCGCGAGACCCGAGCCGAAATTGAAGGCCGCGAAATGCACGAACGCCTCGGGCGGCCAGAAGCGGAACGCGGTCAGCGGCGTGAGCACCGCGGGGCGGTGATGCAGCGCGTGCAGGGCCCACAGCGGACGCAGCGCGTGGAACAGGCGATGGCTCCAGTACAGCCCGAAGTCGCCTCCGATGAACATCGCGGCGGCAAGCAGCAGCGCGTGGCTGTCGCCCGGCGTGCCGGGGAAGGGTGCTGGGACGTGGAACAACCAGAAGAGTGCCACCACGCCGGCGGTGGTCGCCCACAGCAGCCATGGCGCAAAGGCGACCATCACGAAGGTGTAGCCGCCGAAGCAGGCGAGGTCCACCGGGAGTTCCCGCAGATAGGCCGACGCACCGTCGCGCCCCGGCAGCAGGGCTGCGGACGGGTGGGCGGGTTCGATGCCGGTCCTCGTACGGGAAGGCAGAGCGGACTCGCCCGGCCCGGCACCGATCGATGGCGCAGGCGCTAGCGTCCGCGGGGCTTCGCCACCCTCGGTCGCGGCGTCGCCCGCGGGCGAGGCAGCGCTGCGGTGCGGGCGCGCGCGCGCGCGTGCGACGGCTGCGATCAGCACGGCCCCGATCAGCGCGGCGAGCAGCGTCGGCCACCACAGCAATCCGCGTGGCGCCGCGAAAGTGTCGGCGAGGAAGTCGATCCAGCGCGGCAGGGCGGTCGACCAATCGATGCGATAGGCGCTGAAGTCCATCACGGTAGCGAGTCGGTGGAGGCCGGATTATCGCCGTCCGCGGGGACTTTCGGGTGCAGCGCGCGTTGCTGCGCCGACCCCGTCGCCGCTGCGCCGGCAACCGCCTTGACCCGTGGCCGGGGCCTCCACGAAGTTTCAGTGGTCGACCCGTACCCCGGCTTCCCGGATGACCGTGGCCCAGCGGCGCGCCTCCTCGGCGAGAAACGCGGCAAAGCCCTCGGTCTCGGCGGCGGTGGCGGGATCGGCGCCCAGCGCGCCCAGTC
>JBIPNU010000055.1:0-9345 GCA_044370615.1 Burkholderiales bacterium | reverse complement strand
CGCGCGCCGTGGCCGGCGTCGCGAAGGGCCGCCGCCTCCCGGCGCAGCGCGGCGGTGGATGCGCGCGCGCCCGGCGCGCCCGGCGCCGTATCGCGCAGCCATTGGGAAAGAACTTCGATATCGGGCACGTCGACGGGCGCCTCCTCCTGCGATGCGCCGCCGTCGCGGCGCGTGCCGACGATGCTACTGGATCCGGATCTTCGCCGCCGCGATGATCTTCGCCCAGCGCTCGGATTCCGCGCGCAGGTAGGACCTGAACGCGGCGGGGCCCCTGAGGTCGGCTTCGCCGCCAAGTTCGCCCAGCTGCGTCTGCACCTCGGGGCTGCGCGCGGCGGCGATGATCTCCTGGGCGAGCCAGTCGATCGCAGGCGGCGGGGTGCGCGCCGGAGCCAGGAAGCCGAACCAGCCACTGACGATCAGGTCCTTCATGCCGGCCTCGGGCGCGGAAGGTACCTCGGGCGCGGCACGCGAGCGGGTGGCGCTGGTGAGCGCCAGCGCGCGCAGCTTGCCGGCGCGCACCTGCGGCAGCACGCCGGGCAGGTTGTCGATCACCAGGTCGATCTGTCCGCCGACCAGGTCGGCGACCGCGGACGAAGTGCCCTTGTAGGGCACGTGGATCATGTCCACGCCCACGAGCGCGCGAAACAGCTCGCCGGACAGGTGCGCGGTCGTGCCCTGGCCGGCCGAGCCGTAACTGACGTTGCCCGGGCGCGCGCGCACGAGCGTCGCCAGTTCGGCGAGCGAGCGGGCCGGGACGCTCGGATGGACCGCGACGATGTTGGGCACCGCGGTGACCAGCGCGATCGGCGCGAGGTCACGGTCGGCGTCGTAGGGCACCTTGCCCATGTGCGGGCTCATGGTGAGCGGTCCGGCAGCCCCCAGCAGCAGCGTGTGGCCATCGGCCGGCGAACCGATCACCGCCATGATCCCGATCGCGGCCCCTGCCCCGGGACGGTTTTCGACCACCACGCGCTGACCGATGCTCGTGCCCAGTTTCTGGGCGACGACGCGTCCGACGATGTCGCTGGTGCCGCCGGGCGGGAAGGGCACGACGAGCCGCACCGGCTGGGCGGGGAAGCCTGCCGGCCGGTCGGCGGCCAGGGCCGGGCCACCGGCAACCGAGGTGGCGGCCAGCAGGCCGGCGAGCAGCGTGCGCGGGAGCGTGCGTGGTCGGCAGCGGGAGGGCATGGATCGGCGTCCTAGATCGGGAGCACCAGCAGCGTGTCGAGGTTGCGCGAGTCGAGCAGCACCAGCCGCTCGCGGATCAGCCACTGACCGTCAACCTCGGCGAAAGTGTCGTCGTAGGTGCCCACGGCGAACAGCGTGGTCTCGCCGGTGCGCATCACCCGGCTGACGTTGAAACTGGTGAGGACGTGCCGTGACGCAAGCTTCGGGCCAGCACCCGCCTCGCCCGGTGCGAAGCGCGGGAGGGAGACCACGTGCCGGTAGCCATGCGGGTCGAAGACGTTGCCATGGCGGATCGCCAGCACGCGATCGCGGAGCATGGCCCGTCCCTCGCAGTGGATCAGCCCGATCGGCCACCCCTTGGCGTGCGCTTCGCGGGTCTGGATGCGGTAGACACAGTCCTCGGCGAAATGATCGGGCCAGTCCTCGAGACGGTCGTCGTCGATCGCGCCTGCGCAGTCGACAACCCGCTGGGCGATCTCGCGCAGGAAGCGGTGCTCGGCATCGGCGAGCGGGGGGGGCAGCGTCATCTCAGCACCCCATGAGACCGCGCCACTGCTGCCAGAAGCCGCGCACTGCGCCCTCGGACACCCTGCTCTGGCGCTCGGGGCCGACGCCGTGGCCGCCCATCTCGACCACTGCGCCGTGACCCTGGTCTCCGCGGGTGGTGCGCTGGACCGCATTGCCGATGAAGCCATCCTCCAGCGATACCAGGCCCGCCGGACCCACCAGGTTGCTCTGCAGCAGCCGTGCCCGCCGCTGGTCGGGCGTGTCGTCGGTATAGGCGAACACCCACCAGACCAGGTCGGAACGGTCGATCGAGCGCGGGATCAGCAGGCGCACCGCGAGCGTGTTCTGGATCTGCTGCAGGAACACGTTCGGAAAGAGCGTCTGGATCATGTGCGTGATGCCGTCGGGAAACTCTCGCCAGCTGCGCAGGATGCGGCGGTCCTCGATGGCGAGGTCGCGCATCGATCGCAGGCCGCCCGAGGCATAGTCGGTGCCCTCCGCGTCGTCGGTCTCCATCTTGGCCCAGCTGAGGTGGGAGCCCCCGCGCTCGGAGACCTCCACCGCACCGTCCATCGACAGCCGGTTGATGCCGAACGTGGCGAAAAACGTATGGAGCAGGCTCGCGTGGTACGAGTCGCGGACGTTCTCGGCGTACAGTTTCCAGTTGTTGGGCAGCACCTGGGTGTAGCCGCCGATCAGTTCGACCGGACGGTTGAAGAAGCGCTCGAGGCTCCAGACCATCCGCGGCCCGAACCACTGCGCGGCCGGCTCGAGCGTGGGCGAGAAGGTCGCGAACACCAGGTTGCGGATGCGGTCGACCCGCAGCTCCCGCAGGCCGTGCTTCGCCATGTCGAAGCCTTCGGGCATGCCGCCCTGGCCGCGCACGCCGCGCTTGAAGGCGATGCTCTGCAGCTTGCCGTCGAGCGAGTAGACCCAGTTGTGGTACATGCACGCGAAGTTCGACGTGCGCCCTTCTCGCGACAGGCAGAGCATCGCGCCGCGATGCGCGCAGCGATTGACCAGCACGCGGATCGCGCCATCCTCGCCGCGCACCATGATCACCGGGGTCTCGCCGATCCACGTGGTGCGATAGTCGCCCGGCTCCGGGATCTCGATGTCCAGGCCGACCAGGTTCCAGGTATCGCCGCGAAACACCCTCGCGTCCTCGGCCGCGGCGATCGCCGGATCGTTGTAGGTGCGGAAGGGAACGCGGGCGAGGCCCTCGTCGGGCCAGCGCAGCCCGGCGCAGGTCTGCGGAGCGGCGGGCGGCAGCGGCGTATCCATGCGCGAGACTCCTGACGGTGGGTCCGGTCTGCCGCGGCATGTCGGCTCCGGGACGCGTGGCGGCATGGTACCGCCATTCGTCGTCTTGTGATCACACCTCGGGACGTCCAGCACCGGGGTTGGTGTATGCTGGCCTGCGCAGCCCGCGGCGATCACCGGCAGGATGCCGGTTCGCGACCCGCGGGCTCGGGAGGATGTGACCGATGACCCGCTGGATCGACGTATGCGCCGCCGACGAAGTCCCCGAGGGCGGCACCCTGCTCGTGCGCGTGGAAGGCGAGCCGGTGTGCCTGTACGGCCTCGAGGACGGCGTCTACGCGACCCACGATCGCTGCACCCACGCCAACGCGAGCCTCGCCGACGGATTCATCCAGGACGGGCAGATCGAGTGCCCGATCCACATCGGCACCTTCGACATCCGCAGCGGTCGCGCCAGCCGCTCGCCCTGCACCGTCGATGTCCGCGTCTACCCGGTGCGCGTGGTCGAGGGCCGGGTCGAGGTGCAGGCGTGAGCGCCATGCGCACCGCGTCGATGCGTGCGGGTCGCTTCCGCGACGCCGTGCGCACCGCCGGCGTGCGTCGGGGGGCGGCATGAGGGTGACCGTGGCCGGTGCCGGCGCGGGAGGCGCGGCGGCGGTCGCCGAACTGGTGGCCGCGGGGCACCGCGTGCGCCTCTGGAACCGGTCGAGCGCGACGCTCGCCCCGTTCGTCGGGCGCGGCGGTGTCGAGTACGAAGGCGTGCTGGGCGAGGGCCTCGCCGTGCCCGAGGCGATCACCGCCGACATGGCCGAGGCGATCGCCGGCAGCGACGTGGTGCTGGTCTGCCTCCCCACGCTGTCGCACGCGGCGGTAGCCGGCGCGCTGGCAGCGGCAGGGGCCCACGCGCTGCCGGTGGTGCTCAACCCAGGCCACACCGGCGGTGCGCTCGAGTTCGCGCACGCCTACGCCCGGGCCAGTGGCGGGCCGGTGCCGCCGGTGGCGGAGTTCCACACGCTCTCCTACATCGCCCGCAAGTACCAGCCTGCCCGGGTGACGGTGACCGGCCGCGCGAAGTTCCTGCGGCTGGGCGTGCTGCCCGGCGGCGAGGCGGCGGCCGCGGCCGCCTGCGCACTCTATCCGGTCGCGCAGCGGGTGGCCGACGTGCTCGACTCGAGCCTCGCCAACCTGAACATGGTGCTGCACGCCCCCGGTGCGGTGCTGGCGGCGGCCTGGATCGAAGCCACGGGCGGCGACTTCACCTTCTACGTGCAGGGCATGACGCCGGGCGTGGCCCGGGTGATGAAGGCGCTCGATGCCGAACGCCGCGACGTCGCCCACGCGTTCGGACACACGCTCCCGGCCGTCGCCGCCGAGATGCAGCGCTATGGCACGGTGGAGCCGTGGGTGGAGGACACCGACGATCTCGTGGGCGCGATCGCCAGCGGCGAGGCCAATCGCCGGATCCGCGCGCCCGACTCGCTCGGCCACCGCTACTACCGCGAGGATTTCGGCCACGGCCTGCTGCCGTTCATCGAACTGGCGGGCATCGCCGGCGTTGCGGTGCCCACCGCACAGGCGCTGTATCGTCTCGCCGGCACGCTGACCGGCACGGATTTCGCTGCGACCGGACGCACCGCCGCGGCGATGGGCATTGCCGGCATGGACCGCGCCGCGCTGCTGCGGCGGGTCCGGGGCTGATGCGCGGGCGCGCCGTGGCGAGTGCGCGCCCCCGCCCGGGGCGCGACCCGCGCCGCGCAGACCGCGGGCCATCATCGGGAGGAGCGGTGTGCTGAGAATAGGGGTCAGTTTCGACGGATTCGCCACCTTCGGCGAGTCGCTGGACACCGCGCGCGAGGCGGAGACCGCGGGCGCGCGCAGCTTCTGGATGGCCGAGCACCTGGGCTACCGCGATCCGCTCACGTCGTGCATGGCCTTCGCGCTCGCCACGCGCGAGTCGACGGTCGTGCCCACCGCGATCAGCCCTTTCCTGCGCAATCCGGTTCCGCTCGCGATGTCGCTCGCCACGCTCGCCGAGGCTGCTCCCGGTCGAGTGGCGGTCGCCATCGGGGTCGGCAACCCGATGTTCCTCGCCGAGGCGGGGCTCAAGCTCGAGAAGCCGCTGGCGGCCAATCGCGAGTACCTCGACGCGCTGCGCGGCCTGTGGTCGGGCGAGCCGGTGCATGCGCCCGAGGCGATGCTGCATCGCCTGGCCGGCGCGCGCATGATGTTCAAGCCGCCGCAGCCGATACCGGTCTATCTGGCCCCGATGAAGGAGCAGATGCTGCGCTTCGCCGGGCGCGAGGCCGACGGCGTCGTGCTCTCCGCCGGACTCTCGGCCGAGTACGCACGGGTGTCGCTTGGGCTGGTGGCCGAGGGCGCTCGCGCGGCCGGTCGCGATCCGGCGGGCGTGCATGCGGCCGCCTACATCTTCTTCGTCGCCTCGAAGGATGAGCGCGACGCGATGGCCAAGAGCCGCCGCAAGCTCGCCTTCGTGCTGCGCAACCGCTACATCGACGATGCGGTGGCGCACTCGGGTATCCCGATCGACCAGGAGGCGATCATCGCCGCCATCGGGCGGCGCGACCTCGATGCGGCAGCGGCGTTGGTCCCGGAGGAGGCGGTCGAGGCCTTCGCGGTCTGGGGCAGTCGGCGCCGCTGCGCGCAGCGTCTGCAGCAGTACGTCGATGCCGGGGTGCGCGAACCGGTGCTCTTCCTCACCGGCGAGGCGGCCGATCGCGCCGAGTCGCTGGCCGTGATCGCCGAGTTCGCGCCCGGCTGATCGCGGCCCTTCAACCCGGGACGCGGTCGGGGCGCGGAATCGCCCGGGGCGCACCGGTCGCGATGTCATCGCGCGATCGACCTGCCCGCTCCCGTCCACCCCTTCCAGGCAGCATCCCCCCAACCCACGATCGTGGAGGCAGAGATGGCAATCA
The DNA here is from genome assembly GCA_044370615.1 of Burkholderiales bacterium. Classification (GTDB taxonomy): domain Bacteria; phylum Pseudomonadota; class Gammaproteobacteria; order Burkholderiales; family CAIKXV01; genus CAIKXV01. The sequence continues at coordinate 3,454 of JBIPNU010000055.1, read as the reverse complement.
ATGATCCGTCGAAGGGCCGGCAGGAGACGCTGCGGGCGGGACGTCGGGCAGCGGCCGCGATGCTCCTGGCCGCGCCCGCGATCCTCGCGGCCGGCAGCGCGCTCGCGCAGGGCTTTCCCTCGCAGCCCATCACGCTGATCGTGCCCTGGCCTGCCGGTGGCGGCAGTGACATCGCGATGCGGCTGGTGGCCGATGCGGCGAGCAAGCGCCTGGGGTCGCCGATGGTCGTGGTCAACCGTCCCGGCGCGGGTGGCACCATCGGGCTGAAGGAAATGGCCTCCGCCAAGCCCGACGGCTACACGATCGCGATGGTGGCCACCGGCGCGGTGTTCGCCCAGTACAACAACCCGAACGCCAACGCGCTCGCCGATTTCGAGCCGCTGGTGTTCTTCGGCGACGACCCGGTGGTGCTGTCGGTGCATCCGAAGACCGGCATCCGCACCGTGGCCGAGTACGTCGCCGCGGCGCGGACCAGCCCGGGCAAGCTGCGCAACGGCAACGACCAGCCGGGCGGTTCCTCGCACGTGGCCGCCTCGCTGATGGAGCGGCGGCTGGGCGTGAAGATCAACAAGGTCCCGTACGCCGGCTTTGCACCCACGGTGCAGGCGCTGCTCTCCGGCGAACTCGATTCGGTGACGGTGTCGCTGCCCGACATCATCCAGCACCACAAGTCGGGCGCCGCGCGCTCGATCGCGATCGCCGGCTCGCAGCGCCACTTCATGGCGCCCGACGTACCGACCTTCCGCGAGCAGGGGGTGGACTTCATCGCGGGCACCTGGCGCTACATCGCGGCCCCGCGCGGCATCCCTGCCGATCGCCTCGCGACGCTCGAGGCCCGCCTGCTCGAGACGCTTCGCGACAAGGAGTTCAACGACAAGGCGCGAGCCGCCGGGTTCATCGTCTCGCCGCTGGGCCGGGCCGATGCGATCCGGCGCATCGCGGCCGAGGATGACGCGATGTATCCGGTGTTCCTCGAGGCGGGCCTGGTGCGCGCCCGCCAGAAGTAGCGGGGCGCGGAGCGCGCCGCGCGCGTGATCCGCGCGCGGCGCCGGACCCGGGACGATGAGCCTGCTCAATCGCGACACGGCCGCCGGCGCGCTGTTTGCCGGCGTGGGTGCCCTCGGCCTGTGGACCGGCCGGCGCCTCAATGTCGGCACGGCCGATGCGATGGGCGAGGGCTACGTGCCCCTGCTCATGTGCGGCGTCCTGCTGCTGCTGGGCGCGGTGATGCTCGCCCGCGGGCTGCGCGCGGCCGCACCGCTGCTGCCGCGGCTGCACCCGCGTCCGGTGCTGGCGGTGACCGCGGCGGTGCTCGCCTTCGCGGCCCTGCTCGAACCGCTGGGCGTGGTCGCGGCGATCCTCGCCTCCGCGCTGTGCGCCGCGCGGGCGGTACGCGATGTGCCGCTGGCCTCGGTGCTGCTGCCCACCGCGCTGCTCGCGCTGCTGGTGCTGGCGATCTTCGTCTGGGGGCTGGGCCTGCCGCTGCGGGCGTTGCCGCCCTGGCTTTTCGGCTGAGCGACGCGCGCCGGCCATGGAAGCGCTGCTCGCCAACCTGCTGACGGGTCTGTCGGTCGCGGTCACGCCGACCAATCTCGCGCTGTGCCTGCTGGGCTGCCTGCTCGGCACGCTGGTGGGCGTGCTGCCGGGCCTGGGTCCGACGGCCACGGTGGCGATGCTGATGCCGGTCACCTTCAGCCTGGAGCCGACCGGGGCGCTGATCATGCTCGCTGGCGTGTTCTACGGGTCGCAGTACGGCGGGTCGACCACCGCGATCCTGGTCAACCTGCCCGGAGAGTCCTCCTCGGTCGTCACCTGCCTGGACGGCCATGCGATGGCGCGCCAGGGACGTGCGGGTGCGGCGCTCGCCGTCGCCGCGCTCGCTTCGCTGTTCGCCGGCACCGTGACCACCGCGGCGATCGCGCTGGGCGGTCCGGCGATCGCCGGGGTGGCGCTGCTGTTCCAGTCGCCCGACTATGTCGCGGTGATCGTGCTCGGGCTGGTGGCGGCGATCGTGCTCGCCCACGGCTCGGTGCTGCGGGCGGTGGCGATGGTGGTGCTGGGCATCTTCCTCGGACTGGTTGGCACCGACCTCACCTCGGGCGAGCAGCGCTACACCTTCGGCATCGACGCGCTGTTCGACGGCGTGGGCTTCGTGCCGGTGGCCATGGGGCTGTTCGGCCTCTCCGAGGTGATGCTCAACCTCGAGGCGCGCGCGGCGGGCGGACAGGTCGCGCGCCTGCGCGACCGGCTGTGGCCGTCGCGGCGCGACCTGCGCGAGGCCGCGCCGGCGACCGCGCGCGGCACGCTGCTGGGCATCGCGCTGGGCATCCTGCCCGGGGGCGGCTCCACCATCCCGTCGTTCGCCGCCTACAGCCTCGAGAAGAAGCTCTCGCGCGAGCCAGGCCGGTTCGGTCAGGGGGCGGTGGCTGGCGTGGCCGCACCGGAGGCGGCGAACAATGCCGGCGCGCAGGCGGGCTTCATCCCGATGCTCGCGCTCGGCCTGCCGCCCAACGCGATCATGGCGCTGATGGTCGGCGCGCTGATGATCCATGGCATCCAGCCGGGGCCGCAGATCATCGCCAAGCAGCCCGAGCTGTTCTGGGGGCTGGTGGTCAGCATGTGGATCGGCAACCTGATGCTGGTCGTGCTCAACCTGCCGATGATCGGGCTGTGGGTGCGGCTGATCGAACTGCCCTACCGGTGGCTGTTCCCGGCGATCATCGTGTTCTGCTGCATCGGGGTCTACAGCCTCAAGAACGCGACCAGCGAGATCGTGATCATGGCGATCGCCGGAGTGGCTGGCTACGGGCTGCGCAAGCTCGACTGCGAACCGGCGCCACTGCTGCTCGGGCTGATCCTCGGCCCCATGCTGGAGGAGAACTTCCGGCGCTCGCTGTCGGTGTCCGGGGGCGATTTCAGCATCTTCGTCACCCGTCCGATCAGCGCGACCCTGCTCGCGCTCTCGGCGCTGCTGCTGGCGCTGGTGCTGCTGCCGGCGGTGCGCCGCGGACGCGAGCAATTGCGCGAGTAGCGCACGGTTGGCGACGGCGTTATCCTCCCGAGCCATGAGAACAGAGGCGCGGTGCGCGGGTCCGCTGCGCGGATCCGTGCCCAGCGTCCGGCGGGTGCCGCAGGTACCCGCGCGCCGGCGCGAGTCGCCCGCCCCGACCGTGGCGATGCGCATCCGACCGCCCACCGGAGGAACCCGATGAATCCCACTGTCGCCGGCGCCATCGCGCTGCTGGCCGCCCTGCCTGTCGCCATCCCCGGAGCCACCGCCGCGGAAGCGTCGCGCTACCCGATCAAGCCGGTGCGCATGATCATGCCCAACGCGCCGGGCAGCGGCACCGACACCCTCGGGCGCATCGTCGCCCACGGCCTGGGCGAGACGCTGGGCCAGCAGGTGATCATCGACAACCGGCCTGGCGCCGGCGGAACGCTCGGCATGGAGATC
>JBIPNU010000054.1:0-9389 GCA_044370615.1 Burkholderiales bacterium | reverse complement strand
AGGCGCGCGACCGCAACACCGCAGGACGCGCAACGATCCACATGCCGCCTGCGTGATCCTCGAGGACTACCACGCACGACGCGCGGCTGCGGAGCGCGCCGCGTGAGCGGGCCTGCGCTGCCCTCGCCGGAGGCGCTGATCGACCGGCTGGCCGAGCAGATGCGCGCCCGGGTCGATGCCGCGCGCTGCGCGCTCGTCGGCATCCACAGCGGCGGCGTGTGGATCGCCGAGCGGCTGCACGCGCGGCTGGGCATTTCGGCGCCGCTGGGCACGATCGACGTCGGCCTGCACCGCGACGACCTCGACCGCAGCGGCCTGCGTCAGCGCATGCGCGCCTCGATGATTCCGTTCGAGGTCGCGGGTGCCGATATCGTGCTGGTCGATGACGTGCTCTACACCGGGCGGACGATCCGGGCGGCGATGAACGAACTCTTCGACTACGGCCGACCCGACCGCATCCGACTCGCCGCGCTGGTCGACCGCGGCGGGCGTCACCTGCCGATCGCCGCCGACTTCCTCGGCTGCAGCATCGAGCTCGACTCGACCCGGGAGGTCGTGCTCGAGCGTGCGGACACGGACGGTGCAGCGCTGTCGCTTCGGGTCGCGCCGCGCGCCTCCGCTGCGGGCGACTGATCCGATGACCGGCGAGCGGAGGCCGCGACGGCGATGACCCCCAACCCTCAGCTCGACCGCCACGGCGCGCTGCGCCACCTGCTGTCCATCGAGGGGCTGCCTCGCGACGTGCTCGTGCACATCCTGGACACCGCCACGCCCTTCGTGAGCGTCGCCGAGCGCGAGGTGAAGAAGGTGCCGGTGCTGCGCGGCAAGAGCGTCTTCAACCTGTTCTTCGAGAACTCCACCCGCACCCGCACCACCTTCGAGATCGCCGCCAAGCGGCTGTCGGCCGACGTCATCAACCTCAACATCAACGCGAGCTCGGCCAGCAAGGGCGAGTCGCTGCTCGACACCATCGCCAACCTGTCGGCGATGGACGCCGACATGTTTGTCGTCCGCCACGCGCAGAGCGGCGCGCCGTTCCTCATCGCCCGCCACCTGCGCGAGGGCATCAGCGTCATCAACGCCGGCGACGGGCGGCACCAGCATCCCACGCAGGGACTGCTCGACGCCTACACCATCCGCCACTACAAGGGCGGGTTCACCGACCTCACCGTCGCGGTGGTCGGCGACGTGCTGCACTCGCGGGTCGCGCGCTCGCAGATCCATGCGCTGTCCACGCTGGGCGTGCCCGAGATCCGGGTCGTCGGTCCGAAGACGCTGGTGCCCGACAGCTTCGCGCGGCTGGGCGTGCGCGTGTTCCAGCGCATGGAGGAGGCGCTCGCCGGCGTGGACGTGGTGTCGATGCTGCGACTGCAGAACGAGCGGATGGACGGCGGGCTGCTGCCCAGCGCGCAGGAGTACTTCAAGACCTACGGGCTCACGGCGGAGCGGCTCGCGCGCGCGAAGGCCGATGCGATCGTGCTGCATCCCGGACCGATGAATCGCGGCGTGGAGATCGAGTCCGGGGTCGCCGATGGCGCCCAGTCGGTGATCCTGCCGCAGGTGAGTTTCGGCATCGCGGTGCGCATGGCCGTGATGTCCATCCTGGCGGTCGGCTGAGCCGCCGCCCGCCCCCCATGGAAGACCCGCGATGAGCGATTCCCTGCCGGCCGCCGCGCCGCTCGCCCTGACCGGCGGCACCGTGATCGATCCCGTCTCCGGCCGCGAGTCCCTCGCCGATGTGGCTATTGCCGAGGGTCGGGTGGTGGCGGTGGGCACACTGCCCGCGGGCTTCGCCGCGCAGCGCACGGTCGACGCGCGCGGCTTGCTGCTGGCCCCCGGGCTGGTCGACCTCGCCGCCCGGCTGCGCGAACCGGGCCTCGAATACAAGGCCACCCTCGAGTCCGAGCTGGCGGCCGCGGTCGCAGGCGGCGTGACCACGCTCGCCTGCCCGCCGGACACCGATCCGCCGCTGGACGAGCCGGGCCTGGTCGAGATGCTCAAGTATCGCGCGCGCACGCTCGCGCTCGCCCACGTGTACCCGGTCGGCGCGCTCACCACCGGCCTGGGGGGCGAGCGCATGACCGAGATGGCCGAGCTGGCGGAGGCCGGCTGCGTCGCGTTCTCGCACGCCGACCGGCCGCTCGCCGACACCCGGGTGCTGTTGCGCACGCTGCAGTACGCCGCCACCTACGACTTCCCGGTCTGGCTCCGGCCCCAGGAGGCGTTCCTGTCGCGCGGTGGCGTCGCGCACGCCGGCGAAGTCGCTACCCGGCTCGGGCTCTCCGGCATCCCGGTGTTCGCCGAGACCATCGCGATCGACACGATCGTGTCGCTGATGCGCGTGACTGGCGCGCGGGTCCATCTGTGCCGCCTGTCCAGCGCCGAGGGCGTCGCCCGGGTCCGCGCGGCTCGCTCCGAGGGGCTGCCGCTCACCTGCGACGTGGCGATCCACCACATCCATCTCTGCGACATCGATATCGGCTACTTCGACGCACACGCCCACCTCGTGCCGCCGCTGCGCTCGGTGCGCGACCGCGACGCGCTGCGCGCGGCGCTCGCGGACGGCACCATCGACGCGGCCTGCTCGGACCACGCGCCGGTGGACGAGGACGCCAAGCAGATGCCGTTCGCGGAGGCCGAGGCCGGAGCCACCGGGCTCGAACTGCTGCTGCCGCTCACCCTGCGCTGGGCGGCGCAGGCGCGCGTGCCCCGCGCGCAGGCGCTCGCCCGCATCACGAGCGATCCGGCGCGCATCCTCGGGCGCCCTGCCGGACGGCTGGAGGTCGGCCACCCTGCCGACCTCGTCGTCTTCGACCCGCTTGAAGAATGGGTGGTGAGCCCCGAGACTCTGGCGAGCCAGGGCAAGAACACCCCCTATGCCGGCCTGCCGATGGTGGGCCGTGCCCGATACACCGTGGTGGGCGGACGCGTCGTCTTCGAGCGCCCCCTCCGAGCCTGATCGTGACCATGGACAATCCGCTGCTCGACACCTCGGGCCTGCCGCGCTTCGGCGAATTCGATCCGGCGCAGGTCGGCCCGGCCCTCGACACGCTGCTCGCGGGCAACCGCAGGCGTATTGCCGAACTGGCCGACGACCCCACGCCGCCCACCTGGGACGGGTTCGTGCTGCCGCTCGAGGACCTGTCCGACCGGCTGCGACGTGCCTGGGGCCTGGTCGGACACCTGAACGCAGTGGTCAACAGCCCGCCGCTGCGCGAGGCCTACAACGCGAACCTGCCGCGCATCACCGAGTACTACACCGAACTCGGCCAGAACGAGGCGCTGTTCGCGAAGTACCGCGCACTGGCCGAGGGACCGGGCCGGGACGCGCTGACCGCGGCGCGCCGGCGCGTGGTCGACAACGAGGTGCGCGATTTCCGCCTGTCGGGCGCCGAACTGCCCCCGGAGCGCAAGCAGCGCTTCCGCGAGCTGTCCGAACGCCTCGCCACGCTGTCCTCGCGCTTCTCCGACAACCTGCTCGATGCGACCAACGCGTGGTCGCATGTCGAGCCGGACCGTGGCGCGCTCGACGGCATGCCCGAGGACGTGCTCGAGGCGGCGGCGGCCGCGGCGCTCGAGGCGGGCGACACCGGCTACCGGTTCACGCTGCAGGCTCCGTCCTACCTGCCGGTGATGCAGTACGCGCGCGACCGCGGGTTGCGCGAGCGCCTGTACCGCGCGTACGTCACCCGGGCCTCGGAGTCTGGCCCCCCGGCCTGGGACAACTCGCCGCTGATGACCGAGATCGTGCAGTTGCGCCACGAACTCGCGCGACTGCTCGACTACCCCGACTACGCGGCGCTGTCGCTCGAGCCGAAGATGGCCGAGTCCCCCGCGCAGGTCGAGGCCTTCCTGGTCGAACTCGCGCAGCGCGCGCGTCCCCACGCCGAGCGCGACCTCGCCGAACTGCGCGACTTTGCCCGCGACGAGCTGGGCATCGACGACCTGCAGGCATGGGACGTGATGTACGCGTCCGAGCAGTTGCGCAACCGTCGCTATGCGTTCTCCGACAACGAGGTCAAGCAGTACTTCCCCGAGGATCGCGTGCTGCCCGGCCTGTACCGGCTGGTCGAGACCCTGTACGGCCTTTCGATCGCCGAGTGCGAGGCGCCGCGCTGGCATCCGGACGTTCGCTTCCACGAGGTGCGCGGCGCCGACGGCCGCGTGCTGGGCCAGTTCTACCTCGACCTGTACGCGCGCGCCTCCAAGCGCGGCGGCGCGTGGATGGACGAGGCGATCGCGCGCCGCCGTCCGAGCGGCCGGTCGCTGCAGCTTCCGGTCGCCTACCTCACCTGCAACTTTCCCTCGCCGGTGCGGCGTGCCGACGGCAGTCCGCGCCCGGCGCTGTTCACGCACGATGACGTGCTGACCCTGTTCCACGAGTTCGGCCACGGTCTTCACCACCTGCTCACCGAAGTCGACGAACTGTTCGTCTCGGGCATCAGCGGCGTGGAGTGGGATGCGGTCGAACTTCCCAGCCAGTTCATGGAGAACTTCTGCTGGGAGTGGGAGGTGCTGCGCCACCTGACCGGCCATGTCGACACCGGCGAGCCGATGCCGCGCGCGCTGTTCGACCGCATGCTCGCGGCGCGCAACTTCCAGAGCGGGCTGCAGACGCTGCGCCAGGTCGAGTTCGCCTTGTTCGACATGCGGCTGCATGGCGCAGCCGCCGCCGCGGCGGGAGCCTCCGCCCAGACAGTGCTCGGCCAGGTGCGCGACGAGGTGGCGGTCCTCGTCCCGCCGCCCTTCAACCGGTTCGCCAACGGCTTCTCGCACATCTTCGCGGGCGGCTATGCGGCCGGCTACTACAGCTACAAGTGGGCCGAGGTCCTGTCTGCCGACGCCTACAGCCTGTTCGAGGAACGCGGCGTGCTCAACCCCGAGATCGGGTCGCGGTTTCGCGAAGAGGTGCTCGCCCGCGGCGGCAGCCGCCCGGCGATGGAGTCCTTCGTCCGTTTCCGCGGGCGCGAACCGCGCATCGATGCGCTGCTGCGGCACAATGGCATGGACCAGCCAGTCGCCGCCTGAGGCACCGGACCGTGTCGAGGAGAAACCGATGACCGACCATCGACCCACCGCCACCGCGCTCGCCGGATGCGCAGTTGGCGTGCTCGCCGTCGTGCTGCTGCTGCCGGCGGCACCCTCGGCGGCGCAGACGATCCGCTGCTGGGTGAACGCCAACGGCACGCGCGAGTGTTCCGACCAGCCACCGCCAGTCTCGGCCAAGGACGTGAAGGACGTGCGCGGGCGCGCGGGCGCGATCTCCGCGCCGGAATCGTTCTCGCAGCGGCAGGCGAGCGAACGCTTCCCGGTCACGCTGTGGGTCAACGCCTGCGGCGAGGTCTGCACCAGCGCGCGCCAGCTGCTGGTCTCCCGCGGCGTGCCGTTCACCGAGCGCAACCCGGACCGCCCGGAGTTGCAGGCCGAGTTCAAGAAGGTCTCGCAGCGGGGCCAGGTGCCGATGCTCATCGTCGGGCCGTCCCAGCTGGTGGGCTTCGAGGAAAACCAGTGGAACGCGACGCTGGACGCGGCCGGCTACAGCCGCACGCCGGTCGGGCCGGTGCGCAAGCCGGGCCCCGGCGCGCCTGGGGCAGGAGCGCCACCCGGGAAGACGGTGGAGCCGCTGAACCAGGCCGAGATCACGGGTGGGCCTGGTGCGTCCACCGGTGGCGCGCCGCCGCCCGTAATCCCCGGCGCAGCCGGTCCCGGCCCCGGTGGTCCGGGCGCGCGCTGACCGGCATACCCACGTGCGACTTGCCACCTGGAACGTCAATTCGCTGAAGGTGCGCCTGCCCCAGGTGCTCGACTGGCTGGCCGCGCAGCAGCCGGACGCGCTGTGCCTGCAGGAGACCAAGCTCGAGGACGCGAGCTTCCCGGCCGAGGCTCTTCGCGAAGCGGGCTGGTACGCCGTCTACGCAGGACAGAAGACCTACAACGGGGTGGCGATCCTCGCCCGCTCGGAGCCGGTCGATACGGTGACCGGCATCCCCGGCTTCGACGATCCGCAGCGGCGGGTGATCTCGGCCACGATCGCTGGCGTCCGGATCGTCAGCGCCTATGTGCCCAACGGCGAGTCGGTCGAGTCGGACAAGTACCGCTACAAGCTCGACTGGCTGGCCCGCCTGCACGACTGGCTGCGCACCGAGCTTGCGGCGCGCGACGCGCTCGCGGTGCTGGGCGACTACAACATCGCCCCTGACGCGCGCGACGTCTACGACCCGGCCGCCTGGGAAGGCAAGGTGCTGTGCAGCGAACCCGAGCGTGAAGCCTTCCGCGGATTGCTGGCGCTCGGCTTCAGCGACGCCTTCCGCCAGTTCGAGCAGGCTGATCGCAGCTGGAGCTGGTGGGACTACCGGATGAACATGTTCAAGCGCCGGCTGGGACTGCGCATCGACCACATCCTGCTCTCGCCCGCGCTCGCTGGCCGCTGCACCGCGTGCGCCATCGACACCGCGCCACGCGCGGCCGAACGGCCGTCGGACCACGCCCCCGTCATCTGCGACCTGCGACCCACCTGATCGGGTTCCGCTGCACGGCCCGCCCGGCCGCGCACCAGCCTGTCGCCACGGGCGATGCCGCGCAGGTCCGCCCCGCAGGCGACCCACCGACGCCGGGGTTGCCGCCCTGCCCCCGCGCCAGGTCGCGCCAGCATGCCGTGGCGGGGCATGCGCAGTCCCGCCATCGACCTGGCGCATGGAGGCGCTGCATGGGCACCCCGTGAAGGAACCCCGCGTCAGGACGGTCGCGCGCGAACGATCACGCGAGGGCGATCGGCGGGGCCTGCCCCGGTCAGTCGATCCGATCGTAGGCCGGCAGCGTGAGGAACTCGCTGTAGGGACCGGTGCACAGCGTGTCGAACAGCTGCGCCGCCTCCTCGTAGCGCCCCGACGACCATGTCGACTCGCCCAGGGTCTCGCGCACCTTCGGCAGTTCGTCGCTCAGCAGCGCTCGGAAGAGTTCCGTGGTCACCTTGCGCCCGTCATCGAGCACGCCCTTGGGCGAACGGATCCACTGCCAGATCTGCGAACGCGAGATCTCGGCGGTCGCCGCATCCTCCATCAGGTTGAACACCGGCACGCAGCCGTTGCCGCCCAGCCAGGCACCGATGTACTGGATGCCCACCGAGATGTTGTTGCGCAGGCCCGCTTCGGTGATCGGCGATTCCGGACGGAAGTCGAGCAGGTCGGCGGCGCTCACCGATACGTCCGGTCGCTGCCGCGCGTACTGGTTGGGGCCGGGCATGTGCGCGTCGAACACCTCTCGCGCGATCGGCACGAGGCCCGGGTGCGCAACCCAGGTGCCGTCGCAGCCGTCGGTCACCTCGCGCAGCTTGTCGGCGCGCACCTTCTCCATGGCCGCGGCATTGGCCTCGGGATCGTTCCTGATCGGGATCTGCGCGGCCATGCCACCCATGGCCGGGGCGCCACGCCGGTGGCAGGTCTTGACCAGCAGCAGCGCATAGGCGCGCATGAACGGCGAGGTCATGGTCACCTGCGCGCGATCGGCAAGGCAGAAGTCGGGGTTGGACCGGAATTTCTTGATGCACGAGAAGATGTAGTCCCAGCGGCCGATGTTCAGCCCGGCCGAGTGCTCGCGCAGTTCGTGGAGGATTTCCTCCATCTCGAACGCGGCCGGGATGGTCTCGATCAGCACGGTGGCGCGGATCGTCCCGCGCGCGATGCCAAGCGCCTGCTGCGCGGCGACGAACACGTCGTTCCACAGCCGCGCCTCGAGGTGCGACTCCATCTTCGGCAGATAGAAGTAGGGACCCGAGCCGCGCGCGAGCAGTTCGGCCGCGTTGTGGAAGAACAGCAACCCGAAGTCGAACAGGCTGGCCGATATCGGCTGCCCGTCGACGCGCAGGTGCTTCTCGACCATGTGCCAGCCGCGCGGGCGCGGGATCAGCACCGCGGTGCGCTCGTCGAGGCGGTACTCGCGATCGCCCTGACTGAAGGTGATGGTACGACGCACCGCATCGCGCAGGTTGATCTGCCCGTCGATCATCGCCGCCCACGTCGGGCAGTTCGCGTCCTCGAAGTCCGCCATGAAGGTCGACGCGCCGCAGTTGAGCGCGTTGATCACCATCTTCCGGTCGGTCGGACCGGTGATTTCAACCCGGCGGTCGAGCAGGTCGGCCGGCTGCGCGGCCACCTGCCACTCGGCCTCGCGGATCGCGCGCGTATGCGGCAGGAAGTCGGGGCGCTCGCCGGCATCGAAGGCGCGCTGGCGCTCGTCGCGGCGCGCAAGCAGTTCGCGGCGCCGCTCGCCGAACTCGCGCTCGAGCGCGACGACGAAGGCAATCGCCTCGGCGGTGAGGATGCTGTCGAAGCCGGGCTTGAGGGCACCGGTGAGTTCGACACCGGCAGGCAGGGCGAGGGGCATGGGGATTTCTCGATGTCGATGCCGCCGGCGAGCGCTGCGACGGCGGACGGTATGCTGGACTGTGCGCGAGGCCGCGCCCCAGGGGCGCTGCCTGCGGGGTGTCTCACCCGGATCGCGGGGATCGAAGGTTGGTGCACGGGACCGGCCGCGTCAACCGAACCCCCTGTTGCAGAAGCGGCGGTCGCGCGGGCAGCCCCCTCGGTCGACCTCAGGCGGCGTCGGGTCGATCCTCCAGTCCGAGTTCCTGGATCTTGCGCGTGAGCGTGTTGCGCCCGAGCCCGAGCAGCGTCGCCGCCTCGATGCGTCGTCCGCCGGTGTGGGCAAGTGCCCGAAGGATCAGCGCACGCTCGAAATCGCGCTGCAGCTGGTCGATGACGCCCTGCTCGCCGCGGCCGAACGCCCCGTCGACCTCGCGCTCGAGCGCGACCAGCCAGTGGTGCTCGACGCTGGCGGGCGCGTGTTCGCGCATCTCCGGCGGCAGGTCCGCCTGCTCCACCGTGAGGCCCGGCGCCATGACCGTCAGCCAGTGGCAGAGGTTCTCCAGTTGACGCACGTTACCCGGCAGATCCTGTGCGGCCAGGTGGCGCAGCGCCGCTTCGGACAGGCGCTTCGCGTCCACGCCCAGATCGCGCGCGCTCTTCTGGAGGAAGAAACGGGCAAGGAGGGGGATGTCCTCGCGTCGCTCGCGCAGCGGCGGCAGGCGCAGCCGGATCACGTTGAGGCGATGGTAGAGATCCTCGCGGAACAGGCCCTCCCGTACCCGCTGGTCGAGGTTCTGGTGGGTCGCGGCAATCACCCGCACGTTCGCGCGGATCGGCTGGTGCCCCCCCACGCGATAGAAGTGCCCGTCGGAGAGCACGCGCAGCAGGCGTGTCTGCAGTTCGGCCGGCATGTCGCCGATCTCGTCGAGGAACAGGGTGCCGCCCTCGGCCTGCTCGAATCGTCCGCGACGCATCGTCTGCGCGCCGGTGAAGGCGCCGCGTTCATGGCCGAACAGCTCGGACTCG
>JBIPNU010000053.1:0-9416 GCA_044370615.1 Burkholderiales bacterium | reverse complement strand
CGGCTGCCGCCCTCCTGTCCCGCCTCGACCCACCGTGGCGGGCACGTGCCGACAGGCAGCACTCCTGGTAACCGATTCGCACTATACGCGTCTCGGCGTGGTGTTGGCACTGGCCTGTCGTCCTCGTTGCGGCGCTCGAGGAAGCCGCCTTAGAATGGTCACGAACGGCGTGAAGCATCGAGGTGCTCGCAGCCGACCGCGCACGCCGGAGGATTCGAGTGGACACCCTACTGATCGGCATCGACACGGGCGGCACGTTCACCGACCTCGTGCTCTGCGATACGGCGAGCGGCCGTTACACGTACCACAAGCTGCCCACCTCCACGGGCGAGCCGGCGCGCGCAGTCCTCGACGGCATCGCCGAGATCCTGCAGCTGGCGGGCCTCCCTCCCTCGCGCGTGGGCTTCCTCGTGCTGGGCACCACGCTGGGCACGAACGCGGTCCTCGAGGGCAAGTGCGCACGCACGGGCATGATCACCACGCGCGGCTTCGGCGACGTGCTCGAGCTCGCGCGCCAGCGCAGGCCGCACACGTTCAACCTCGACATCGCCAAGCCGGCGCCCCCGGCCAGCCGTGAGCGTCGCATCGAGGTCGGCGGTCGCATCGCGCACGACGGCAGCGAGGTCGAGCCGCTCGACGAGGCGCAGGTCCGCGCCGCGGTGAAGTCGCTGCGCGAGCAGGGCGCGGAGGCGATCGCCATCTGCATGATGCATTCCTACGCGAACCCCGCGCACGAGCGGCGCGCCGCCGAGATCGCTCGCGCTGCCTGGCGCGGCGCCTACCTGTGTGCGTCCTCCGACGTGCTGCCCGAATTCCGCGAGTTCGAGCGCTTCGCCACCACGGCGATCAACGCCAGCCTGATGCCGGTGATGGACCGCTACCTTGAGACCTTCGAGCGCGGCGTGAGCGACCAGGGCATCCCGGTGCCCCCGCGGGTGATGCAGTCCAACGGGGGCGCAGTCACGCCGCTCGCGGTGCGCCGTGTCCCGGTCAACACCTTCTTCTCGGGACCGGCCGGCGGCGTGGTGGGCTGCACGGGGCTGGGCAACGAGATCGGCGTGCGCAACCAGATCACCTTCGACATGGGTGGCACGAGCACCGACGTGTGCCTGATCCGCGATGGCCAGCCCGCCAAGAAGGACCAGCGAGAGATGGCTGGCTACCCAGTTCGCACCCGCACGATCGACCTGCACACCATCGGCGCGGGCGGCGGCAGCATCGCCTGGGTGGACGGGGGCGGACTGCTCAAGGTCGGCCCGATGAGCGCGGGCGCCTACCCGGGTCCCGCCGCCTACGGGCGCGGCGGTACCCTGCCCACCGTCACCGACGCCAACGTGCTGCTGGGGCGACTCAGCCCCCGTTCGCTGCTCGGCGGACGGATGGCGATGCATCCCGACCTCGCCCGCGCGGCGATCGACACCGCGCTGGTGCCTCGCCTGGGCGTGGACACCGTGCGCGCCGCTGCCGGCATCCTCGAGATCATCAACGTCAACATGATGGGCGCGGTACGCGTGATCTCCATCGAGCAGGGCGTGGATGCGCGCGACTTCACCCTGGTCGCCTTCGGGGGCGCCGGGCCCCTGCATGCGGCCGATGTCGCGCTCGACATGGGCATCACCCGCGTGCTGGTGCCTCCGCGGCCGGGGCTGCTCTCCGCCCTGGGGCTTCTGCACGCCGACGTGCGAGGCGATTTCAGCCAGACCTGCCTGGTCGCCGCCACCGCAGGCAGCCTGCCGACGGCAAACGCGGCGCTCGGCCAGCTTCGTGCGCGCGGCGACGCCTGGCTCGCCGGGGAGGCACACGCGCGCACCCGCGCCGAGCGCACCTGGGCGGCCGACCTGCGATACGTCGGCCAGAACTCCGAGCTCTCCCTGCCGCTGCCCTCGGGCCGGATCTCGAGACCGGGGTTGCGCGCGCTCGTCGAGGCGTTCCACGCCCGCCACCGCGAGTTCTACGGCTACGACATGCCCGGGCAGACGGTCGAACTGGTCAACCTGAGGCTGACCGTGTCGGTGAATCGCAAGGCGCCGCCCGCCGAGCGACGCCGTTTCGGCCGCGGCAGCGTGCGCGACGCCATCGTCGAGCGGCGGGCAGTGTGGTTCCCCGATACCGGCTACGTCGACACGCCGGTGATGGCCCGCGATCGCCTGCCGCGCGATGCGCGCTTCAGCGGCCCGGCGATCATCGAGCAGATGGACACCACCACCGTGGTGCCTCCTGGCACCCGGGTCCACAACGACCGTCTCGGCTACCTGCACCTCGCGCTCCCGCGAGGACGTAGCTCCTCCGGAGGCTGATCCCATGCCTGCTTCCCGCCCGCGCGCGCCCGCCCGCGCCCCGGCCACGACCCGCCCCGCGCGCGGCCGTGCCGCGCGTCCGTCGCCCTCGACGGTCGTCGATCCGATCGAGGCCGAAGTGATGGCGCGCCACCTGCTCGCCACCTCCGAGGAGATGGCCGCGACGCTGATGCGCACCGCGTTCTCGCCCAACATCAAGGAACGGGGCGACTGCTCCACCGCGATCTTCGATCGCCACGGCGAGATCACGGCCCTCGCGCACCGCATCCCGATGCACCTGGGCTCGATGGTGGGCGCAGTCGCGGAAATCCTCCAGCGCCACCGGCTCGAGGACATCCGCCCCGGCGACATGTTCATGGCGAACGACCCGTACAACGGGGGGGGCACTCACCTGCCGGACATCAACGTGGTCGCGCCGGTGTTCGTCGAGGGCCGGGTGGTGGCCTTCGTCGCGAACATCGCGCACCACGCCGATGTCGGCGGCATGGTGCCCGGGTCGGAGGCGGCCGTCTGCAATTCGATCTACCAGGAGGGCGTGCGCATCCCGCCGGTTCGCATCATGACCGCCGGCCGGCTGAATCGCGACCTGCTCGACATGGTGCTGCTCAATTCGCGCACGCCCGACGAGCGCGTGGGCGACCTGCAGGCACAGTTTGCCGCGAACGTGGTAGGCACGCGCGGCGTCGAGATGCTGTTCTCGCGCTATGGCGTCGAGCGCACCGAGCGCACGATCGCCACCTACATGGACTTCACCGAGCGGCGCTTCGCCGCGGCGATCCGCAAGCTACCCCGCGGCCGTTTCGTCGCCGAGGACAGCATCGACGGCGACCGCGAAGGCGAGTTCGCCCGCATCCGGCTGCGACTCGAGGTGGGCGACGGCACGCTCGACTTCGACTTCTCCGGCACCGACCGGCAGATCCGCTCCTCGCGCAATATCCCCGCGCGGGCGGTCCTCGCCACGATCTACACCGTCGCGCAGAGCCTGCTCGACCCGGGTATCCCCGCCAACGCGGGCTTCTACCGCACGATCCGCTTCCGCGCCCCCGAGGGCACGGTGGTCAACCCGGTGGCACCGGCGGCCATCGGCTGTCGTTCGGTGTCCTGCGCGGTGCTCGGCGACGTGGTCGCCGCGGCGCTCACCCAGGCACTCCCCGACAAGGCGCTCGCCGGCAGTGGTCCGCACCACCTGTTCATCTTCTCGGGTACCGATCCCCGCACCGGCGCCTACTTCGTCGACTACGAGACCCTCGCGGGCGGCATGGGCGCACGCGCCCACCGCGATGGTATGGACGCGGTGCGGGTGCACGCCTCCGGTGCCTCGAACCTGCCCATCGAAGCGCTCGAGCACGTCTATCCGCTGCGCGTGGAGCGCTACGCGCTTCGCAACGGCTCGGCCGGAGCCGGTCGGTACCGGGGCGGCATGGGGGTCGTACGCGACTACCGCATCCTCGCCGACGACATCGTCGTGAGTCTCACCTCCGAGCGCCAGCATGTGGCCGCGCGCGGCCTGGAGGGTGGGGGCGAGGGCACGCGGGGGCGCTTCGTCTACAACCCGGGCCAGCCCGATGAGCGGCAACTGCCCTCGGCGGCGGCAGACGTCCCCCTGCCGCGCGGCAGCGTGCTCAGGATCTGCACCCCCGGGGGCGCCGGCTACGGCCCCGCCGCAGAACGCGACCCCGCCGCGCTCGCGCTGGATCGTCGCGAGGCAAGGCTGGACGCCGACTAGCGTCGGTCAGTCGGCCTTGATGCCCACGCGCGCGACGATGTTGCGCACGGTCTCGATGTCGCGCCCGATCAGGGCGGCGAACTCCTCCGGCGTGCCGGCCGACGGGACCACGCCATCGCGGACCAGCCGTTCGGACACCTCGCGCGACTGCAGGATGCGCACCACCTCCGCGTTCACCCGGTCGAGCACCGCGCGCGGAATCGCGCGCGGTGCGGCGAGCCCCTGCCAGTCGAAGGTGTCGTAGCCCGGCACGCCCGACTCCGAGACGGTCGGGAGGTCGGGGGCCGCCGGGTTGCGCTGGGCGGTGGAGACCGCGAGCGCGCGAAGCCGGCCACCGCGCACGAGCGGAAGCGCGGAATACATGCTGCCGAACACGATCGCCGTCTCGCCGGCCAGCGTGGCCGAGATCGCCGGACCGGTCCCCTTGAACGGCACATGCAGCAGTCGGATGCCGCTCATGTGCGCGAAGATCTCGGTCGCGAGGTGCAGGTTGGCGCCGGTGCCGCTCGAGGCGTAGGGAATGGCGCCGGGGTTCGCGCGCGCGAGCGACAGCAGGCCGCGGATGTCGCGCGCTGGCAGCGAGGGGTGGACAGCCACCACGTAGGGCCCCCGTGACAGCAGCGAGACCGGTTGCAGGTCCTTGAGTGGATCGTAGGGCAGCTTGAACAGGCTGGGCAGGATCGCGTACGTGGTCGACAGGATGCCCAGCGTGTGCCCGTCCGGGGCCGACTTGGCGACGAAGTCGTAGCCGATGATGCCGGAGGCACCGACGCGGTTCTCCACGATCACCGTCTGCCCCAGAGCCTGCGACAGCGGGGGGGCGATCAGGCGTGCCATGAAGTCGGCGCCGCCGCCGGGCGCGAACGCGGCGACGAGGCGGATCGGCTTGGCCGGCCAGGCCTGCGCCTCGGACGCCGCGGGGGTACCCGCCACGACCAGGGCGGACACAACGAAAAGGGCTGCTCCTCGAGCCATCATGCCTCCTCGGCGGGCCCGCACCGGGCCGGAATCCCCGCGCGTTGCACGCGTGGAACGCGCAGACTGATACACGCGTCGCGCGACGTCAAGACCGTTGCCGCGCCCAGCGGACTCACGCGCATCATTCCAGCCGGATGCCCGCCGCCTTGATGACCTTGCGCCAGGCCTCGAACTCCTCGCGCATGAACTTCGCCAGCCCCTCGGGCGAGGTGGGAGCGGGCTCGGCACCCTGGCTCGCCAGCGACTGGACCATGTCGGGCTGCGAGAGGGCCTTCACCGAGTCGGCGTTGATGCGGGCGATGACCTCCTTCGGCGTGGCGGCCGGGGCGAGCAGCGCATACCAGGTGGTGTACTGGAACCCCGGCACGCCGGACTCGGCGACGGTGGGAATGTCGGGGGCGGCTGGGGAGCGCTTTGCGCTGCCCACCGCGATGCCGCGCAACCGTCCCGACTGCACGTGCGGCAGCACGGCCGGCATGCTGTTGAACAGCAGCGAGACCTGGCCCGCGATCACGTCGGCCATGGCCGGCGCGGTGCCCTTGTAGGGGATGTGCACCATGTCGATGCCGGTCATGGACTTCAACAGTTCCATGCCCATGTGGTTGGGGCTTCCGGGGCCGACGGAGGCGTAGTTGATCTGCCCGGGGCGCGACTTCGCGAGGCGAATGAGGTCCTGCACGCTCTTCACCGGCAGGGAGGGATGCACCACGAGGATCTGCGGGTTGATCACCGCCAGCGTGATCGGGGCCAGATCGGTGAAGACGTTGTAGGGCAGCTTCTGCAGCGCTGGCGCCAGCGCCAGAGACCCGGACGTGCCGAAGAGCAGGGTATGGCCATCGGCCGGCGCGCGCAGCACCGTCTCCACTCCCAGTACACCGCCGGCCCCGGGGCGATTCTCGATGACCACCGGCTGCTTCCAGTACTCGGAGAGCCTCTGCCCCAGCGCGCGACCGACCAGATCGGTAGGCCCCCCGGGCGGGAAATGCACCACCATGCGCACGCTGCGCGCGGGATAGGACTGCGCGGCCGCAACCGACGCCGCCAGGAACAGGGCTGTGGCGGTGGCCAAGCGGGTGGACGTGATCATGCGGTGTCTCCTCCAGCGTCGATGGGTGGCGTGGGTCACCGGGGCCGACGGGCGGGTGATGGGGCTGGATGCCGATGCCACGCGCGGTGTCGGTGCGACCTCCCGCGCGCGACTCGACTCCTGCCCGCACGAGGTTACACCGGCCGGCATTGGGATGACGGCCTCGACAGCCCGGGTCGCCACCGGCCGCGAGCCCGGGACTCACCCCCTCGCGGCAGATGGCTGACCCATCCCTGCATCGGGCGGTGACCAGTGGCGCGCCCCGCGGCGTGGGCACCCTTTCCCCCTGGGCGATTGTCGTTTGCGTTACCACCGGCGTAGACTGGCTTCGTGCGATCGAAGAATCGCCATACAACGCCCGGAGCGCGTCCCTCGGGCGCTGCGCAAAGAACCCATCGAAGGAGGAGCCCGATGTCCACGTTCGCCGAGTACGCGACCCGCTACCGCCACATCCGCCTCGAGCGTGACGAGGACGGCGTTCTGGTCGCCACCTTCCATACCGATGGCGGCACGCTGCAGTGGGGTCCGGGCCCCTACCAGGAGTTTCCGCGCTGCTTCGCGGACATCGGCAACGACCGCGGAAACAAGGTGGTGATCTTCACCGGTGCAGGCGACGACTTCTCCGGCCCGCCCGGCAACCCGTCCAATCACCGCCCGCGCAAGACGCCGTCGGGCTGGTACAACGAATACTGGGGCGGCAAGCGGCTGGTCTCCAACCTCCTCGACATCGAGGTGCCGACCATCGCCGCGATCAATGGCCCGGCCTTCCGCCACAGCGAATTGCCGCTGCTGTGCGATCTGGTCATCGGCTCGGACACGGTCGCCTTCCAGGATACCGGCCACTTCATGACGGGGCTGGTACCCGGCGATGGCGTGCACGTGATCTACCCGACGCTGCTGGGCCTGAACCGGGGGCGGTACTTCCTGATGACCGGCCAGCGCATCGATGCACAGGAGGCGCTGAACCTCGGGCTGGTGTGCGAACTGCTGCCTCGCGAGCGGCTGCTCGCGCGCGCCCGGGAACTGGCCGCGCTGATGCTGCGCCAGCCCCCGCTGGTTCGCCGCTTCACCAAGGCACTGCTGGTGCAGCAGCTCAAGCGCTCCTTCCACGAGACGCTGGGCTATGGCCTGTCGATCGAGGGCATGGCCGTGGTCGAGGGCTGGGACAAACCCGAAGAGCCGGAGTTCTGATCGTGGATCGCAAATACCCTCTCGCCGCGCCTGCCCCGCAGGCTGTTCCGCGATCGCCTCGCTTGCGAGCGATCGAAACGCCATCGCTGCCGATGGCTTGCGCGGGCACGCTCGGGCCGTCCACGCGAGCGTCGCTGATCGCAGGAACCGCCCGCACTGGCCTGATGGCGTGCGCCGGTCTGCTGGTCGGCGCCTCGCTCGCCTGCGCACAGGACTATCCGGTCAAGCCGGTACGCCTCATCGTGCCCTTCGCGCCCGGCGGCCCGGTGGACGTGCTCGGCCGCGCGCTCGCCCAGCACATGGCGCCGGCGTTCGGCCACAACGTGCTGCTCGACAACCGGCCCGGCGCGAGCGGCATCGTCGCGATGGAGCTGGTGGCGAAGTCGCCGCCGGACGGCCACGTGCTGCTGCTCACCTCGGGGAACTTCACCGCGCTGCCGGCCTTCACGCCGAAGTTGCCCTACGATCCCGCGCGCGACTTCGCGCCGGTCTCCTCGGTGGCCCGTATCCCGGGCTTCCTGCTGGCGGTGCACCCGTCGCTGCCGGTCAAGACCGTGCAGGACCTGATCCGGCTCGCGAAGACGCACCCGGGGAAGCTCAATTACGGCTCCTCGGGCACCGGCGGCGTGCAGCACCTGGCGATGGCCCTCTTCAACATCGCCACCGGCACGCAGATGACCCACGTGCTCTACAAGGGCGCACCGCCGCTGTCGATCGACCTGATGAGCGGGCAGATCGAGACCGCCTTCGTGGTCCCGGCCAGCTCGCTCGATTTCGTGCGCAGCGGGCGCATGCGAGCGATCGGCTTCAGCGGTCGCAGCCGCTGGAACAAGCTGCCCGAAGTCCCCACCATCGCCGAGTCCGGGGTGAAGGGTTTCGACTACTTCACCTGGTACGGGATGTGGGCGCCCGCAGCCGTGCCCCCCGCGATCGTCGAGCGGGTGCACGCCGAGGTCAACCGGGCGCTTGGACAGCCCGACGTCCGAACGCGCTTCGACGAATTCGGCTTCGAGCCGATGCCTGCCACCCGACCGGCGGAGTTCGGTCGCTTCGTCGAGACCGACATGGCCGCGATGCGCAAGCTCGCGCGCCAGATCGGTACGGTCGAATGAGCGCGGGCATCCGCGGCCACCTGATCGTCCGGTCGCCGCCAGCGGCGTCCGGCGCCAGGGTCGGAGCGCGCGACCCTGCCACCCGCGCTCCCTCTCGCACGCCGGCAGGGAGGCCACGCCCACACCAGCCGCATCGCACCCCATCTCATCCTCCGGGGCAGCATGCGCCGGTGGCCCTGGCCGGATGTGCCATGGCGTGCGCGGCACTGCTGGTTCCCTCGGGAGGACTCGCGGCCGAGGCGCGCAACTGGCCTCAGAAGCCCATCCGCTGGATCGTCAACTCCCCGGCTGGCGGCATCTCCGACGTGATGGCCCGCGTGGTCGCGCCCCGCTGGGGCGAGGCACTGGGGCAACCACTGGTGGTCGACCCGCGGCCGGGGGGTGGCGGCATGCTGGCCTACGGGCTCGGGGCCCGGGCCGCGCCCGACGGCTACACGGTCTCGTTCGCGAGCGCACCCTTCGTGGTGCTGGTCAGCCTGCACGCCAAGCCCCAGTACCGGCTGGCCGACTACGTGCCGGTCGGACCGGTGGCCACTGCGCCCAACGTGCTGGTGGCCTCGCCCCGGGTACCCGGACGCGGCGTGAAGGATCTCGTCGCGTGGCTGCGCGCACGCGAGGGCGCCGCCAACCTCGCCTCGGTCGGTGTCGGCTCGACACCCCACCTGTCCGGCGAGATGTTCAACCGCATGGCAGGGGTCCGTGCCACCCACGTCCCGTACAACGGCAGCACGGCCGCCCTGAACGAACTGATGGCGGGACGGGTCGACTACCTCTTCGTCAATTACCCGGCCGCAGCCCCGCTGGCGCGGGCGGGCAAGCTCGCGATGGTGGCCACCGGCTCGGCGCAGCGCCTGCCCTCGCTGCCCGACGTGCCCACGCTGTCCGAATCGGGGTTCCCCGGTTTCCTGTCGGTGGGCTTCTACGGCGTGATGGCGCCCGCGGCGATCCCGAGGCCGATCCTGGCCACGTTGAGCCGCGAGTTGTCGCGAACGGTGCAGCATCCCGAGGTCCGCGAACGACTGGGC
>JBIPNU010000052.1:0-9419 GCA_044370615.1 Burkholderiales bacterium | reverse complement strand
CCTCGCGGTAGAGGGCTGGACGCTACCGCCGTTTCTCGAGCGGCTCCTCCGCCGCACGCCCAACATCGAGGTGCTGCACTGGCAGCAGGACATGCGCGCGGTCTTTGCGCGCACTGCAGTCCTGCTAGCCCCCAGTCAGTTCGAACCTTTCGGCCGGACACCTGTGGAGGCGGCAGCAAGCGGCATCCCCTGCGTATCCTCCGGTGCCGGGGGGCTGCGCGAGGCGATCGGTCCGCAGGGCATCTACGTCGAACCGGTCGATTCTCTCGACACCTGGGTCGCAGCGCTGCGCAGGCTCGAGGACCCGAAGGTGTACGATGTGCACTCGGCAGGGGCGGCGCAGTGGGCGTCCCGGTTCGATGCGCCCCGCATGGCTGAACGATTCGTGGCGCTGACCGAGCGCCTGGTCTTCACGAGGGGGAGCAGGTGAATATGGCTGATCAGGCCGCGCCGGTGTTCATCGGCGGCTCGCCGCGAAGCGGAACAACCCTTCTGCTGCGCCTGCTCGGACGCCATCCGCAGGTGGAGGCCTATTACGAGTCGAAACTGCTCGCGAGCCTGATCGACTGGCTCGAAGGGACAGTGTTCAATCCTTTCGACCCGAACAGTCCGTTCGGCTTTCGCGCCCACGAGTACTTCACCCGCGAGCGGATCTACCGCTGCGCCGGCTTAGCCATCCAGCAACTCTACGGTGGTCGCGCAACCGACGCGGGCCGCACCATCTGGCTCGAGAAGACGCCTCGCAACTCGCTGCACGTGGACGCGCTGCTCGAACTGCTGCCAGGCGCGCGATTCCTGCACGTGGTCCGCGACGGGCGCGACGTGGCTGTCAGCATGCCCTCGCTCGAAGCAGCGCCTCGGGATATTGTCGAGTGCGCTCGTCTGTGGGCGGGCTACACGGCCGCTGGCCGCAGCGCCTGCCGTCGCCATCCCGACCACTGCCTGGAAATCCGCTACGAGCATCTGGTCAGAGCGCCGCAACAGGCCCTCGAGCCGGTCTGTCGATTCATCGGCCTCGATCTTCGGCCCGACATGCTCGACCTGGACTCGGTCAAGGTGTCCCTTTTCAGCGAGCACTGGGGTGAATCTGCTCCAACCACCGCACCGATCGCGCGCTGGCGCAGGCACGCGGACTTCCCGCGCGAGGCATTCAAGGCGATCGCCGGAGACCTGCTGCTAGAACTGGGCTATGAATCCACGCCAGACTGGTAGCGAGGTCAGAGGCCGCCCACGGGAGACGGCACGGTGAGCGCGCTTCGCGCGCTGCTGGTGGGCGCCGAGCGCCGTCGCCAGGGGACAGGCCCCTTCGTGCTCGACGCGCTGCTGCGCGCGGGCGTAGCGGTCCCCGCGATCGTCGGTAGCTCTGAACAGAGCGTCCAGCTCACCGTCGAGCGCCTGCAGCGCTCCCGCGGTCTGCGCCTGCAGGGATACCACCAGCTCGGACAGGCCCTGGCGGAGCAGGCTCCGGACCTGGTGGCCCTCTGCAGCCCCTACCGCCTCCATCACGACCAGCTCAGGCTCATCGCCGAGGCAGGATGTCACTGCCTGAGCGAAAAACCGCTGTGGTGGACACCCGACGGTGAATCGCTGCGAGCGGGCACGCGCGACATCGTCGAGGCCTTCGCGTCTCGAAAACGGCTGCTCGAAACGCTGACACAGTGGCCCTACGCGCTTGGCGCGTGGGACCAGCTCTACGGGCGGCATCGTCGCGGCCAACCGGGTGCCTTCGAGATGTGGCTGACACCCATGACTCGCGGGGCGGACACGATCCCCGACTGCGCTCCGCATGTCTTCAGCATGCTGCTGTCGCTCGCGGGCGTCGGAGAAGTCGAAGACGCGCGTGTGTGGAACACCGAAGGCTCCGCTCCCGCGACGCATGTACGATTCGGCTACCGGCACGACCGCGGACGCATCCAGGTCCGTGCCACGTTCCAGACGGGTCATGCACGCCCGCATCCGGCCGCCTTCGCCATCGACAGCCTTCGCGTGGACCGGGTAGTGCGTCTGCCCGGGTATCGCATCGCCTTTGCCGCAGGCGGGCGTGAGATTCCAGTCGATGATCCGCTCGAGGCCTTGGTTGTGGATTTTGTCCGCGGCGTTGCCCTGGCCCGTCCCACCCATCGTGAAAAGCTCGCCTCGAGCATGGATGGACTCGCCCGACTGGCCGAGGCTGCCCGAACCATGCAGCATTCGACCTGAGTCAACCGTCCGGAGTCCCCGCCGTGCGCAAGCTTGAGCTGACAGCCATACACGATTTCGGCGCGAAGTTGCGCCAGTCGGGCGCGCTCTCGCCGCTGATCGCCTACGTGCGCTGGCAGGCGGCGTTGCGCGGCACCCTGCCCGCGGAGACCGCCCTCGCGCTGCCGCCCCCCTCGCACGCACCGCTATCGATCAACCTCGACATCACGACCGCCTGCAACTACGCCTGCGATCATTGCGTCGACGCCGATATCCTGAACACGCGCGAACGATTCCACCACGACACGCTGCTCGACAGCCTGTCACTGCTCGCGCAGCGCGGGCTACGCTCGGTGATCATGATCGGAGGGGGAGAGCCCGCGCTGTATCCACGCTTCGTCGATACGGTACGCCACCTGAAATCCCTCGGACTGCAGGTCGGAATCGTCTCCAACGGATCGCGAATGACACGCCTCCTGGAGATCGGCGACATCCTGCAGGCGGGCGACTGGATTCGACTGTCCCTCGACGCGGGCAGCGACGCCCTTTTCCAGCGGATGCATCGTCCCAAGCAGCCCGTCAGCCTGGACGCGATCTGCGAGGGTGCCCGCGCGATTCGCCTGCTGCGCCCGACATTCCGGCTCGGCTACTCGTTCATCGTCACATGGCCGGGCGCCCGTATCCATCAGACTGAAATCGCAGACAACATCGACGAAATCCCGCTGGCTGCCAAGCGCGCGCGCGATTCCGGCTTTGACTACATCGTCTTCAAGCCATTCCTGACCCGGGCCGAGGAAAACCGTGCCGAGGTGGTTGACGAACGTGCGGCCAGCTCGCTGCGGCGGATCGCTTCGGCACTGTCGTGCGCGCGCGAAATGCAGACCACAGACTTCCAGGTGCATTCCGCGACCAACCTGAAGGCCCTCCTCGCTGGCGAGTCGACCTATACCGAGCAGCCCAGCCGCTGCCACATGCAGTTTTTCCGTCAGGTACTCAGCCCTCTGGGTATCTTCAACTGCCCGGTCTATCGCAGCCTTCCCCGCGGCAAGCTTGGAGACCGGAATGCCTACTCCTCCGAGACGGGCTTTGCGAGCGTCCTCGACACCACCCTGCGACAGATCGAGACCTTCGACGCCTCGAGCGAGTGCCGTCACGTCACGTGCCTGTACCACGAGGTCAACTGGTGGATCGAGTCCCTGATCG
The DNA here is from genome assembly GCA_044370615.1 of Burkholderiales bacterium. Classification (GTDB taxonomy): domain Bacteria; phylum Pseudomonadota; class Gammaproteobacteria; order Burkholderiales; family CAIKXV01; genus CAIKXV01. The sequence goes on along the minus strand of JBIPNU010000052.1, from coordinate 6,038 downwards.
CCGACCCTGGCGCGCTTGACCGCCTGGAGCACCACTCGCCGGAGGTCAGGGATTACTTCCTCTGATTGGTGACCCCTCCCCGGGCGCGGCCTCGGGCGCGCAGCCTTCGCGCAGCCGGTGCAACATCTCGGTCGTGCTGTGCGATTTCGGATCACCGACCAGCGCCACTCGGCCGCCATACCGCTCGACGACCTCGCGTTCGGGAATGCGATCCAGCGTGTAGTCGGTGCCCTTGGTATGAACGTCGGGCTGGTAGAGCTCGATCAGCCGGTGCGGAGTCGTTTCCCTGAGCGGGACCACGTAGTCGACACATCCGAAAGCGGCAATCAGTTCCATTCGCTCATAGTCAGGGTTCACCGGACGCCGGTCGGGCTTGATGATGCGCATCGAGGCATCAGTGTTGACCGCAACGATCAGCAGGTCACCCAGCTCACGCGCACCGGCGAGAAAGCGGACATGCCCGACGTGGAGGAGCTCGAAACAGCCGTTGGCGAACACAATGCGCTCGCCGGCCTTCCGGCGGCGCCTCAGGTCGGCTACCAGACTTTCAGGGTCAGAGTGAATCTTCTCGAGGCTCATGGGAGTTGCCCCCGCCTGCGGCGAGTCGTTCCACGTGGGACGCAAACTCGTCGATCGCGCGTGAGTAATCGAAGCGCTCGGCGTTGCGCCGCGCCGCATCGGCCCAGCGCGTCCGACTGGAGTCGAGGAAGGATTCAGCCGCCTCGGCCCACGCTCGCACCGGTGCAGCCAGGGACGCCACCATGCCACCGCACCCGACCACGTCGGGCAGCGCACCGCGATCCGACGCCAGCACGGGAATACCATTGAGCCCGGCCTCCACAACAACCCGTCCAAATGTCTCGTCCACGAGGCTGGGGACGAGCAGCAGCGCAGTTTCCCCGTACACCGCGCCAAGCCGACTCTGCACAGGAAGATACGTGATGTTCGGCTCGGATCGCAGTGCCCGCTCGACGAATGGGGGTGTTCCCCAGCAGTCGACGGCGACGAATCGCCGAAACCGCAAAACGCGGGCGAGTTCCAGAAAGAACGTCACGCCCTTGTCGGGATGCGGGTTGATCAGCGTGATCGCCTGGCCCACTCCCCTGCTGGGCGCCGCCAGCACGCGCGTCGGCTCGACCGGTGGCTGGAAGACCTGCGCATGCAGCCGATGATGGTCTGCGACATGGCGCGCGGTGAATCGGCTGTTGGCAAGCAGCAGATCCGCGCGCGGCCAGTCAGGATCGCCGAGGAGCCCCAGCCACCCGTGCAACCAGTGCACGACCGGCCGCCCCGCCGCCCGTGCGAGGCGCACGACCGTGCGCCATCCAGCCGCCTGGGCGACGACCACGTCGAACACCTCCTGCGCGAGCAGGGCGCGCAGCGCTGCTTCGAAATCGTTGACGTCAATGAGCTGCGCGGTGTAGCTTTCTGTCTGGTATATGACCATCCCAGACAGACGCTGCACTGGCAGCGCAGCCTCGGCAAGGGCAGCCGCGAGGCGATCAAGGTATGCGCGAGGCGCGGCGGAGAGCAGCTGCACGCTGTACCCAGGCCGCCGACCCAGACCGATCAGCAGGTCATGGGCACTCGCCTGGATCCCCCCTAAGCGGGCGGGGTAGGCCGGCTCGGCAGTCGCGAGCAGGACCCGCGGCACCTACCAGAACCTCTCCGGCACTGCCTGCCGAGCGCCTTCGGCGAAGACATCTCCGACCATGATCACCGCCTGGGAGAATATTCCGGCGTCCCGGACCTGTTCGGTGATCGTGGCGAGGGTACCGCGAACCACCTTTTGCGAGGGCCAGCCGACCTTGTAAGCAACGATCACTGGCGTCGTGTCCGGCAACTCCTGCATCAGATCGCGTGCGATCTGCGCTATCAGTGTAGCCGAGAGGTAGAGCAGGAACGTCGGACGATGGCGCGCAAGTTCGGGCAGACGCTGATGCGCCGGAACTGCGATCATGCCCTCGCGGCGCGCGAGCACCACCGCTTCGCTGAGCCCCGGAAGCGTAAGGTCCATCCCGAGCGCGCAGGCTGCCGCCATGCCCACGGTCACGCCGGGCACAATGTCGACCGGAATCCTTTCGCTTTCGAAGAAGTTCAGCTGCTTCGCCAGCGAACCGAACAGCGAGGGATCACCCGGTTGCAGGCGTACCACCCGGAGACCGCCGCGAACCGCCTCGACGACGCGCTCGTAGTACTGCTCGACCGAGAGCGGACTCGTGTCGATCACCGTGGAGCCGGGCTTCATGTTCATGAAGAATCCGGGGTTTACAGGCTCGCCGTTCGAGGTCGCAAACACCAGGTCTGCCTCGTCGATCGCCCGCTTGCCCCGCACTGTCACCAGCTCCGGGTCACCGGGACCCGCACCGACGATAGTCAGCCTGCCTTCCCCAGCACTGGACGTCATGGTATCCAAACCCCCCTGAATCCGACGGTCGCATATCCGCGGTCGGCACGAAAAACATCCTGGGTCGCCATCCCGCTTTGCATCTCGAACCAGCTCATCTCGTACGAACCACCGCAGACGATGCGCCCCTGGCCGATCTCGCCAGCCTCAAGGGCTTCAGCGGTGTCGGTCCACTCCCACACGTTCCCTGCGAGGTCCACCACGCCAAAGGGGCTCGCGCCGCTAAGCTCGTACGCCGTCACGGCCGTGGTCTCCCGCACATCGGATTCAAGAATGTTGAACCGCCGCGGGTCGTGATCCATTCCCCATGGGTACAGGTAGCCATCGCATCCCCGCGCGGCCTTCTCCCACTGCGGCTGGCTGGGCAACTGCAGACCCAGCCTCGCGAGATAGTCTCGCGCCTTGCCCCACTCCACCCAGGTCACCGGGTGCTGCGCACGCTGCGGGGTGTAGCGATGATCGGGAAACACGCGGGCGAAATCAGCGTTGGTGACCGGGTAGCGGTCGATCCAGTACTCGCTCAGCACCACCGGCGTGTTGAGGCTGCCCGACAGGAACCGTCCGGCCGGAATACGTACCATGCGCGCGAGCCGCGCAGGACCGGGGGTCGAATCAGTCATTGCCTGCAGGCTCGATACGTTCCAGGGCAAAGCATCCGAAATCGAGCGCGTCCAGCCCGCAGTCGACAAACGTACGTATGGCGTCTTCCGGCGAGTGCACGATCGGCTCGCGATGTCGATTGAACGAAGTATTCAGCATAGCCCCCCGTCCCGTCAAAGCTTCGTATCGCAGCAGGATGTCCCGCAACCCGGGACTGCGTTCATCCACGACCTGCGGACGCAGGGAACCATCCGCCTCGTGCAGTCCGGCGGGAATCTCGCGGCGCGCCAGAGTACTACCGCGGAACGCGACAGTCATCACGCTCGCGTCGATACCCTTCGGGTTGGTGAAGTAGTCATCGGCCCGTTCCCGCAGGATCGCCGGAGCGAAGGGCATCCAGAAGTCCCTCTGCTTGACGCGACGATTGAGCCGGTCAGCCACGCGTCGGTCGGACGCATCGGCGAGGATGGATCGGTTGCCCAGCGCGCGGGGACCAAACTCCATGCGCCCGTCGAAACGCGCGACAAGGGCACCACGGGCCAGCCGGGAGGCAAGCCATCCGGCATGGTCCTCGGTCTCGACCATGCGAAAGCGGCTATCGCCGGCAAGCGCAGCGCAGGCAAGCCGGCAAGACGCCTGGTCGAATTCGTCCCCCAGATAGGGCATACCCAGCGCCTCGACAGCAAGGGGATCCTGTCCGAGGTCGAGCGAGATGGCGCGGGCTGCACCGATCGCGAGCGACTCGTCGCCCCCGCCAGGCGCCACATAGAACTGATCGACGCCTGGCAACTGGGCGATGACCCGGTTTGCCTTGACGTTCAGCGCGAGCCCGCCGCTGAGCACGACGCGGGCAAGCCCGGTATGCCGAGTCGCCGCAGTGACCCACTCGCACATGCGCTTTTCGAGAAACATTTGCAGCGCGCCAGCAACATGATCGAACCGGGCTCCCCGCAGGCCGCGCTCGAGCGCGATCCAGCATGGCTGCGCCGACCGTGGCTCGGAGAATCCGAGGCCGGTCACCCTCAGCAGCGGCTCGAACAGCGGGACGTGGCGGGACGCATGCTCGAAGGTGGCGTGCGGTGCGAGGCCCATGACCTTGTGCTCGTCCTCGAGCGCTCGCATGCCCAGCAAGGCGGTCACCACGGAGTAGATCCGGCCGAGCGAATTCAGCGTATAGCAACGGGCGATCCGCTGCACCCTCCCGTCGTCACCGGCGGTCCACACCGAAGCGTTCGTATAGTCGCCCACCTGATCGGCAACGAGACCGAGGCAGCCGGTGCGCCACGGTGAGGCCAGCATCGCGTAGGTCGCGTGGCACCGATGGTGATCTACGGAGGCGACACGCGCGGGCGCAACCCCCAGGTGCTCGACAACGGCGCGAACGCGACTCGCCACGGAGTCGTAGCCCGTGAACTCCCATGGGCCTACCCACGCCGGAATGCGCTCTTCCGGTTCGCGCCTCAGGTTTTCCGCCCAGCGCCTCGCCTGCCACAGCGCGCGCCCGGAGACCCCCAGCGGCGCCAGACGCCGCACGCCGATGTGGCTGAGCCCCCCGCCAGTCCCGCCGAAGGTATGCCTGGAGGCCAGCGCTACCGCATCGAGATCGCTCGCCTGCACCGATCCCATGCGCAGGCACAGCTCGATCGCCCGGGCCGGATAGCAGGTGATGTTCTTCTGGCGCGACAACCGCTCTTCGCTGACTGCAGAAAGGATACGGCCGCCGCTGATCAGGGCGGCGCCGGCGTTGTGGCCGGAGTGGATTCCGAGCACGAGAGGCGGTTGCATGGAGCGCGAATCATAGCCTATGATCATGACCAAATTCGACGGTGCGTATTCCTTGCGTAGCGACTATCCCTTCTGGCTGAATGCTCTGGAGGTGCCGCCGCTTCATCCGGCGCAGCCGCCCGCAGGTCGTATCCTCGTGCTGGCGCCGCATCCCGATGACGAACTTCTCGGGTGCGGAGGCACGCTCGCCGAAACCGTTGCAGCCGGGCGCGCATCTGTCATCCGCGTGCTCTATCTCACCGACGGGGAATACGGGGTGGACGCGGCGTTGCGCTCGAGCGCCTCGGACATCCGGCGCGCGGAATCCCGGCGAGGGTTGGCCATTCTGGGACTTGACCAGGCGGTATACGCCGGCTTTCCGGATCAGGGCCTCTGGGCGGCCGAGTCCGCGGTTCAAGTCATCCGGGAGCACCTCGCCACCTTCCTGCCGGACGTGGTGATGGTACCGCCGCCGCTGGATCCGCATCCGGATCACCGCGCGGCCGCGACCCTGCTGGCCCACTCGCTGGGCCACGCCGAGGGCCCGCAGCCAGCCATCTGGATGTACGAGGTACAGCCCTGCATGCCGATGAATGCCCTCGTGCGCATCGACGAGCGAGCGGAAATCAAGGCGCGGGCGCTGCGCGAACACACGTCACAAGGCCCGCAGCGCCTCGTCGCAGCAGGCTTGGGCAATGCTGCCAGCCGCGCTCTCTATGCGCCCGCCGGATGGGCCATGGCGGAAGCCTTCCGCATTGGCAGTGCAACGAATTTTGTCGAGGCCTGCCGCGGCGTGGGCGCGCTCTGATTCGACATGACCCAAAGCTCGGTCTTGCAGCGGTTCGAACCAACCCCTCGCATCGCCCCGCTGTCCACGCGCTCGGTACCGCTCCACCAGACCGAGTCGCGCGTACGCGTAATCGCTGCCCGGATTCCCGTCACCCGGCTCGCCGACCTCACACCCCTCGACGATCTGGGGCTACCCGTCTTTGGCGCAGTCACGCCGTTAGCCCGGGATCTCACCACCCACCTTGGCAAGGGCCTGGACGCTCAGGCCGCAAGAGTCAGCGCACTGATGGAGGCCGTGGAGCGGGTCAGCGCCGAATCGTGGTCCTCCGCTGGCGCCCTGCGGGCGAGCCACGAAGCGCTCACGGCCGATTCGCGTATTCGGGCACTCGATCCGCGGGCGTTCACCTTGCCACCCCATGCGGACTTCCAGCCAGAGCGAACCCTCCAATGGGGTGTAGGCTGGGATCTGGTCACTGGC
>JBIPNU010000051.1:0-9420 GCA_044370615.1 Burkholderiales bacterium | reverse complement strand
GCCCCGGCCGATCATCACCCGCCTCAACACCGAGGTGGCACGGATCCTGGAGTCGGCGGAGATGCGCGAGCGGCTCGCCGCCGAGGGGGCCGAGCCCACGCCGATGACGCCGGAGGCCTTCGCGCGCATCGTGCGCGAGGAGATCGAGTTCTGGCGCAGGATCGCGCGCGAGGCGGGGGTCAAGGCCGAGTGAGTCACCCGGCTCGGCATCCGGCGGCAGCGAGCCGATCGGCCACGGGGCGGGCGTGAGCGGCGAGGGGGCCACGCCCCGGGCGCGCCCGGCGCTCGCGCGTCGCGATTACGACCGCGACGCGCGCGGTCCGCTGCACGGGGTGCGCGTGATCGACCTCTCCCGCGTGGTCGCCGGCAACATGGTGAGCCTCGCCCTCGCCGACTTCGGCGCCGACGTGATCAAGATCGAAGGGCCGGAGGGCGATGCGCTACGGGACTGGAAGGTGGCGGGGGTGGCCACCAACTGGAAGGTCTACGCGCGCAACAAGCGCAGCCTGTGCCTGGACCTGCGTCGGGCCGGTGCGATCGAGGCGGTGGCGGAACTGGCCGCGCACGCGCAGGTGCTGGTCGAGAACTTCCGGCCGGGCACGCTCGAGCGCATGGGGCTCGGGCCGGCGGTGCTGCACGCGCGCAACCCCGGGCTGGTCATCGTGCGGGTGACCGGGTGGGGGCAGGACGGACCGTACCGGCACAAGCCGGGGTTCGGCACGCTGGCAGAAGGCATGTCCGGCTTCGCCGCGCTCAACGGGTTCGACGACCGCGAGCCGGTGCTGCCGCCGATGCAGCTGGCCGACTGCAGCGCGGGACTGTACGGCGCGTTCGCCACGCTGGTGGCGCTGCGCGAAGTGGAGGTCAAGGCGGGCGCGGGACAGGTGATCGACGTCTCGCTGTTCGAGCCGCTGTTCTCGCTGATGGGACCGCAGGCGGCGAGCTATCGCGCGAGCGGGCAGCTGCGGCGGCGCACCGGGAGCCGATCGACGACGGCCGCGCCGCGCAACGCCTACCGCACCGCCGACGACCGCTGGGTATGCCTGTCCGCCTCCACGCAGGCGATGACCGAGCGGCTGCTGCGCGCGATCGGGCGCCCCGAACTCGTCGACGACCCGCGGTTTCGCACGAACGCCGACCGGCTGCGCCACTCCGAGGCGCTGGATGCGGTGATCGCGCAGTTCGTCGGCCTTCGCACGCTCGAGGAGAACGTCGAGTTCTTCGATCGCGAGGAGGTCACGGTCGGGCCGATCTACGACATCGCGCAGATCATGCAGGACCGCTTCGTGATCGAGCGCCAGGTGCTGGCCGACTACCCGGACGAGGAACTCGGGCAGCTGCCCATGCACTGCGTGGTGCCGCGGCTTTCGGCCACGCCGGGTGCGATCCGCGCGCCTGCGCCGGGGTTGGGCGAGCACGGCGAGGAGATCCTGCGCGAGGCCGGTTTCGACCCGGCCCGCATCGAGCAGTTGCGCGACCAGGGCGTGCTGCGCCTGCCGGTGAAGCCGCAGGCCAGCGGCATCGATGCGGATCCGGAATCGGTGAAAAGGGAGGGGACATGAACGGGACTCGTGAACTGCCGGTATGGCGATCGCTGCTGTACGTGCCGGTCAACGTGGAGAAGTTCGTCGATCGCGCGCACACGCGCGGCGCCGACGTGATCCAGCTCGACCTCGAGGACGCGGTGCCGCCGGGCGAGAAGGCGCGGGCGCGCACCCTGGTGGAGGCCAACGCGGCGCGGGTGCGGCGGGGCGGCGCCGACGTGGTGGTGCGCATCAACCAGCCGCTGTCGCTGGCGGTGCGCGACATCGAGCATTCGATCGGACCGGACGTCGATGGCCTGGCGATCACCAAGGCCGACGGGGCCTCGCACATCCGCCTGCTCGACGAACTGGTGAGCGACCTGGAGGCGCGTCGCGGCCTGCCGGTCGGGCATACCCGGTTCATCACGATGATCGAGACGGCCGACGCCTTCGGTCGGATCGACGAGATCCCCCGCGCTAGCCCGCGCGTGGTGGCGATGAACATCGGCGGCGAGGACTTCGCGCTCGACTGCGAGCAGGCGCCCGACGAGGACGTGCTGCTGTTTCCCAAGCAGCGGATGATCATCGCGGCGCGCGCCGCGGGAGTGATGCCGCTGGGCTTCATCGGCACGGTGGCCGACTTCAGCGACTGGGAGAAGTTCCGCGCGATGGTGCGCCGCTCGCGTCGGTTCGGCTTCGACGGGGCTGGGTGCATCCACCCCGGCCAGGTGAAGATCGTCAACGAGGAATACTCGCCGCGGGCCGAGGAGGTCGAGTTCGCCCGGCGGGTGATCGCGCTCGACGCCGAGCACGCGGCGCAGGGCAGGGGGTCGTTCCAGATCGACGGCAAGATGATCGACATCCCGATCGTCGAGCGTGCGCGGCGGCTGCTGCGGCGCCACGAGCGGATCGCCGAGCGCGAGGCGCGTACCCTCGCCGCGGCTGGCTGACCGGAGGCCCCGATGGACGAGGCGAAACGACAGGCGATCGCGCGCGTGCAGACGGCTCGTTCGCGCTATGCGGCTCTGGAGCCCGCCGCGCGCGGCGCGGCCATCGACGCGCTGCTGCGCGAGGCGCGCTCGCACAAGATGTGGCTCGATCGGCCGGTCGACGACGCGCTGTTGCGGGATCTGTACGACCTGCTGAAGTGGGGGCCGACCAGTTCCAACTCCAATCCGGCGCGCATCGTGTTCGCCCGCACCGCCGAGGGCAAGGCGCGCATCATCCCCGCGCTCGATCCCGGCAACGTCGCGAAGGTCCGGGCCGCGCCCGTGACCGCGGTGATCGGCTACGACCTGCGGTTCCACGAGCGGCTCGCGCAGCTGTTCCCGCTGGCCGACCATGCCAGCCACTTCCGCGACCATCCCGAGGCGGCCGAGCCCTATGCGCTGCGCAACAGCTCGCTGCAGGGCGCGTGGCTGATCATCGCCGCGCGGGCGATGGGTCTGGACGCCGGGCCGATGTCCGGCTTCGACAATGCGCGCCTGGACGAGCTGCTGTTCGCCGGCACGTCGATCCGCTCGAACTTCATCGTCAATCTCGGGTATGGTGATTCCGGCGCGTTGCCGGTGCGCCTGCCGCGGCTGGGGTTCGAGGAGGCCTGCACCCTGATCTGAGTCCGCCCAGCCGGGCGCGAGCGCGCCGGGCACGGTGCCGCCGCGCGCGGGGCGGATCCTTCGTCGCCTGCCGGCCTCGCGCTCTCCTTTCCCGTCCGCCGTTCACGTTTCACCGACCCCTGTTTCCCTGGCCCAGTGCCACGCCGCTCCGGAGGCCCGATGATCCACGGATATCCCGCCGTTCCCCTCGCCGTCCTCGCCGTCGCGATCGCCGCGGCGCATCCGATCGCCGTCGCCGCGCAGGAGTTTCCCAACCGCCCGATCCGCATCGTGGTCGCGTTCCCGCCCGGCGGCGCGACCGATGTGCTCGCGCGCCTGATCCAGCCCAAGCTCGCCGACACCTTCGGCCGCAGCGTGCTGGTCGACAACCGCGGCGGGGCCGGAGGCAACATCGGCGCGCAGATCGTCGCCCGCTCCGCGCCCGATGGCCACACGCTGCTCGTGACCAGCGTCGCCTTTGCCGTCAACGTGAGCCTCTTCAGCAAGCCCGGCTACGAGATCGCCGACTTCGCCCCGGTGGCAATGGGCACGCTCGCGCCCAACATCATCTTCGTGCATCCTTCGGTGAAGGCCACCAGCCTGAAGGAGCTGCTCGCGCTCGCACGGCGCGAGCCGATGAGCTACGCCTCGTCGGGTACCGGTACCACCACGCACCTGGCCGCCGAGATGCTGTTCCGCCAGCTGCACAAGCTCGACGTGACCCACGTGCCCCATACGCCGGCGGCCAACGCGGTGGTCGCCGGGCAGGTGCCGATCGGCAGCACCTCGATGCCGCCGATGGTGCCGCTGGCGCAGGCCGGGAAGGTGCGCCCGCTCGCGGTGACCAGCGCCACCCGCGCCTCGGTGCTGCCTGACGTGCCCACGGTGGCCGAACTCGGTCATCCGGGCTTCGCCGACTACACCTGGGCTGGAGTGCTTGCGCCCGCCCAGGTCCCGGCGGCGGTGATCCGGCGGCTCAACGCGGAGATCAATCGCGCGCTCACCTCGCAGGACGTGCGCGAGCGCATGCTGGCGCTGGCGAGCGAGCCCAACCCGATGACGCCGGCCGAGTTCGGCAAGCTGCTGCGCAGCGACGTCGAGCGCTACCGCCGGATGGTGCGCGACCTCGGGCTCAAGGCCGACTAGGCGTCCGCGATGTCCGCCCGCATCGATCGCGACACCATCACCGCGGCCGTCATCGCTTCGTTCGACGACGCGCGGGATCCGCGCGCGCGCGAGGTGATGGCCGCGCTGGTACGCCACCTGCACGACTTCGCGCGCGAGGTCGACCTCCGACCGGAGGAGTGGCGCGCCGCGGTGGCCTTCCTCACCGCTGCCGCGCGCATCACCGACGAGGCGCGCAACGAGTTCGTGCTGGCGTCCGACATCCTCGGCTTCACGTCGCTCACCGACCTGCTGCGCAGCACGCCAGGGGCCACGCCCCGCAGCGTGCTCGGCCCGTTCCATGCCGAGGGCGCCCCGGAGCGTCCGGTGGGGGCGGAACTCGTGCCGGGCCGTCCCGGCGAGCGGGTCCGGGTGCGCGGGCGGGTGCTCGACCTGAACGGGCGTCCGGTGCCGGGCGCGGTGCTCGACTTCTGGCAGGCCGACGCGGAGGGCCGCTACTGGCAGCAGGATCCCACCCAGACGCCGGAGGATTTCCGTTTTCGCATGCGCACCGGCGAGGATGGCGCGTATGCGTTCGTCACTGTCCGCCCCGCCCCGTATACCGTTCCCTACGACGGACCGGTGGGCGAACTGCTGCGCGCGCTCGGCCGGCACGCCTGGCGACCGGCGCACTACCACTTCCGGGTGCACGCCCCGGGGTTCTCGCCCCTGACCACCGAGGTCTTTCCCGAGGACGATCCGTACCTCGAGCAGGACGCGGTGTTCGGGGTGCGCGAGGCGCTGGTCGCGCGGTTCGCGCGCGTCCCGGGGGAGCCGTCGCTCGAGGTGACCTTCGACTTCCGGCTCGCGCCGGCGGAGTGACCGGCTGGACGCGCGCGCCGACACCGGGCTTGCGCGGCTGCTGCGGGAGTCGGTGCCCACCATGCTGGTCGGCGTCGCGCAGGGCGTCGCGCTGGTGTGCGAGACGATGCTTGCGGGCACGCTGGGCACCGGCGCGCTCGCCGCCTATGCGCTGGTGCTGCCTTTCGCGTTGCTGATGGCCTTCATGTCCACGGGCGCGATGGGCGGTGGAGTCAGTTCGGCCGTGGCGCGGGCGCTGGGTGCGGGTCGGCGGCGCGAGGCCGCCGCGCTGGTCGGGCACGCGCTGCTGATCGGCGGAGGACTCGGTCTGGCATTCGCGCTCGCGATGGCGCTGGCCGCCGACCGCCTGTTCGCGGCGCTGGGCGCGGAGGGCGAACTTCGCGAGGCTGCGGCCGACTACGCGCGCCTGCTGTTCATCGGCGTGCCGTTCCACTGGCTCACCGCCACGCTCGCCTCGGTGCTGCGCGGCGCCGGCGTGATGGACCTGCCGGCGCGGGTGATCATCGGGGCCTGGCTGGCCGAGCCGGTGCTGGCCGCGCTGCTGGTCCTGGGTCCCGGGCCGCTGCCCGAACTCGGGCTGGCCGGCATCGCCGTGGCCTACGCGGTGGTCTTCTCGGTGGCGACCGTGGTCCTGTTGCGCGCGGTGCTCGGGGGGGCCTGCGGCTTTCGTCCTGCCTTGCGCGGGCGGCTGCGCCTGCGACTGTTCCGCCGCATTCTGGCGGTGGGCGCGGTGGCCTCGGTCATGGCCACGCTCGCCGTGCTCACCGGCATCGTGGTCACCCGGTTGATGGCGGGCCACGGCGCGGCGGCGATCGCCGGCTGGGGCATCGCCGCGAGGCTCGAGTTCCTGATGGTGCCGCTCGCCTTCGGCGTGGGCGCGACGCTCACGCAGCGGGTCGGGCGCCTGGTGGGGGCGCGGCGCTGGGACGATGCGCGTAGCCTGGCCTGGCGCGGTGCCCTTGCCGTCGCGCTGGGCAGCGGGTTCATCGGACTGGCGGTAGCGGCGTGGCCGCAGGGCTGGGTGTGGCTGTTCACCGACGACCCGGACGTCGCGCGAGTCGCGGCGCAGGCGCTGCGCACGATCGGACCGGCCTACGCGGCGCTCGGGCTGGGCATGGCGCTCTACTTCGCGAGCCAGGGCGCCGGCCGCATGGGGAGGCCGTTCGCCGCCGCGGTGCTGCGCGTGGCCTGCGCAGCGGGCGGCGGGGCACTGGCGGGTCCGATGGGGTGGGGCCTGCAGGGCATCTTTGCCGCGGTGGCGGCAGGACTCGTCGGCTATGCGCTGGTGCTCGCCTCCGGCGTGCGGCGCGGGCTGTGGCGGGCGTCCGCGTGACCCGGTCTTGCGTGCGACCGGTGGCGCAGGTACGGTGCGCGGTCGATGCCCGCTGACGCCGCCCCTCTCTCGCCTGCCGCCGCAGCCGCCGCCAGCACGGCCGGCGACCGCGCACGCGCGACGCTGCGCCTGCTGGCAGCCCGCCGCGAGCCGCCGACCCCCGAGAACTACGCCCGCGCCTACGAGGCGATCGTGCGCCTGTCCGCCGGCGACGAGGCTGCGACCGGCCGGCCGCAGGACTCCCGGGCGGCCGTCGCGGGGACCACCCGCTCGCCGGTCGATCCTGACGCGCCACGCTTCGCCGGTGACGGCACCGACTGGGCGACGCTGATCCGGGATCTGCTGCGCCAGCTCGAGGTCCGGCACGCCGGGGTGTCCCTCGCGCAGAAGCGCGAGGGCCTCGAGCGACTGCTGATCACCGCGCGTCGTTCGCCGCAACTGGGCGACAAGCTGTCCTCCCTGATCCGGGTTTGGGGCGAGGGACCGGGGGCGCTGCCGGGTACCGTACGCCTCGAGGAGGCGGCGCGCGATCCGAGCGCGGCGGCGGTCGAGCCGGGCGCGGCCGCGGGCGGGGACATCGGCCGACCGGGGCTTCCGGTCGCGGGCTTCGCGCCCGCGCGCCCGGCGGATGCGGTGGCGATCGTCGAGGATCCGGGTACGCGGCTGGCGAGCACGCTGCAACGGCTGCTGACCACCCAGGCCGCGCCCCGGCTCGCAGGCGAGCGGGCCGCGAGCGCCGCGCTGGAGCGACTGGTCGAGCGCGTGGCCACCGCCCGCTCGGCCGCCGACTGCGAGGCGATCGAGGCGGCGGCGCAATCCCTGCTGCGCGAGGTGGATCGCCTGCGGGCCGAGCGCGAGGACGCGCTGCAGGCGGCGGTCGGGCTGGTACGGATGCTGCTCGACAACCTCGCCTCGCTGGTCGAGGACGACCGCTGGGTGTCCGGGCAGCTTGAGGTGCTGTCGCGCACGCTGGCCCAGCCGCCGGGCGCGCGTGTGCTCGAGCGCGCCCGCGCGCAGTTCCAGGACACGCTCGAGCGGCAGGCTGCGCTGCGCGACAGCCTGCGCGAGACCAAGCGCTCGCTGAAGGCGCTGATCGAGGTCTTCGTGCAGCGCGTGGGGGAACTCGCCCGCACCGCCGACACCCATCAGTCGCGGCTCGCGCAGCACCTCGAGGCGGTGCGCGGCACCGACGACGTGCCGGGCCTGCGTTCGCGGATCGACGCGCTGCTGCGCGACGTGCGCGGCATGCAGATCGATGCGGTGCGCTCGCGCGACGAGGTGGTCGCGCTGCGCAGCGAATCCGAACAGGCGCAGGCGCGCGCTGCCGAACTGGCGGCCGAGCTGGAGCGGGTCAGTGGCGCGATGCGCCAGGATGCCGACAGCGGAGCGCTCAACCGGCGTGGCCTGGACGAAGTCCTGCTGCGCGAAGCCCAGCAGGCCGAGCGCGACGGCCAGGCGCTGTGCGTGGTGGTGCTCGACCTCGACGAGTTCCGGCACCTGTCCGACCGCTTCGGCGACCAGGCGGCTGCGCAGGCGCAGCGTCATCTGGTCGAGACCGTGCGGCCGCTGCTGGGTCCCGCCGACGCGATCGGTCGCGGTGCAGGCGAGGGTTTCGTGCTCGTGATGCCCGGGGTCGGGTCGGTGGAAGTCGCGCGCAGGGTTCGCCGGTTGCAGCGAGAGCTCACCCGGGCGTTCTTCCTCCAGGGACAGGAGCGGGTGCTGGTGACCTTCAGCGCCGGCATCGCGCAGCGTGCGCCTGGCGAGGACCGTATCGCCCTGCTCGCCCGCGCGGGCGCCGCGATGCAACAGGCGCGTCGCACCGGGCGCAACCAGGTCGTGACGTCCTGAGCGACGCGCGGCCCGCGCCCTGTCCCGACGCGATCAGCCCAGCGCGAGCGCGACGAACTGGGTCTGCTGGTGAGGCGCGAAGTTGTCGTCCGACACCAGCACCAGTGTCGGCGCGCCAGTCGCCGGGTCGGGCGGCCCCCAGCCCATCGCCTCGAAGTTGTCGGGCACCAGGGGGCTGCCGTCGCCGTGACGCAGCGAGGCGAGGTCGAGCCACAGCCGCTTCTCCATCGGGATCCAGCGCGTGCCGGCGAGCGCCTGGCGCCCGGCGACGTTCGTCGCGTAGGCCGCCGAGGCAAGCCAGAGCCTGGCGGTATGCCCGCCCAGCGGCGTGAACCCGCGCTCGAGCATCAGGAAACGGTCCTGGCCGAGCCACAGCATTTCGGTCAGTCCGTTGACCGCCGGCAGCCCAGGCAGCAGGGGCTGCAGCGGCAGCGGCTCGACCGGATAGACCCAGGCGCGTCCCGGCTGCCCGGTCACGAGATCGATGGACTGGATGCGGACCGGCGAGGGCTGGTCGGGTCCGGGCAGCGGGCCGTCCTGCGCCAGCGCGGCCTCGGTGGCGACATAGGCGCGTCGACCGACGGTGTCGATCGCGAGCGCCTCGAAAGACCGGTTGTTGCGCGCGCCGCGATCGCCCGGTTCGTTGCCGGCGGCACTCCCGGCCGGGGTGAAGGCGGCGGGCAGGCGCCAGTCGCGGATCCAGTCCCCGTCGCGGGTGGCACTGCGCAGCGCGGGGGCGGCCATGCGCCGGGCGCTGCGCTCCCCCTCGTCGATCCAGAGCAGGTGCCCGCCGACCGGATCGATGCGAATGCCTTCGGGGTCGACCATGCCGGGTTCGAACACCCGGCCTGCGCCGTCGCGCAGTCGGCGCACGCCGGTGAACCGGATGCCGCTCATGCCGGCCCGAGGCGTGGGCCGGAACGCGCGCAGGTCGATCTCGAGGCCGAAGAGTCGTGGCGGGCCGAAGCTGCCACGATCGTCGCTGATCGCCACCCACTGGCCGGCGCCGTCGTGGTCGAGGCCCGAGAGGCCGCCGACCGGCAGGCCATCGACCGTCACGTCCCGCGCGAGCACCTGCAGTCCGAGGAACCGGGGCCTGCGCTCGAACACCGCGAGCGGCGGCGGGCGGCTGCCC